>JACDAY010000039.1 GCA_013695195.1 Blastocatellia bacterium
ATGGTTGTAATCACGCTGACGACGGGCACGATCTTTGTGATGTGGCTTGGCGAACAAATAACCGAGCGCGGCGTCGGCAACGGAATTTCTCTATTAATTTTTGCCGGCATCGTGATCGGTTTGCCAAGTGCGATCGTACAGGTTTCCGAACGGGTCAGAGCGGGTGATGCGTCGCAAACGCTCGGCGTTATTTTCCTTGTAGTTATTTTGGTAGCGCTCATAGCACTTGTGGTTTATGTCGAATCGGCGCGGCGAAATATAGCCATCAGCTATGCCAGCAGGCGCGTCGGCAGCCAGACGTTTAAAGGCCAGGAAACGAGCCTGCCGCTGAAGATCAATATGGGCGGTGTTATACCGGTGATCTTTGCATCGTCAGTGCTTGCAATGCCGCAAACGCTTTTTTCCGCATTTCCACCCGACCAAAACGATACGAGCACCACATGGGCGAAAGTGTACATTTTTTTCCAACAGTTTCACGGCGGCGATCCGTATTATGAACTCGTATTTATCTCTTTGATCGTTCTGTTCACGTTTTTCTATATCACGATCGTCTTTAACACCGATGAAGTCGCCGACAACCTTAGAAAGCACGGCGGATTTATTGCGGGCATTCGTCCCGGTGCTCCGACTGCGGAATATTTGAATGGCATTCTTACTCGTCTGACTACGGTAGGAGCACTTTACCTCGCGTTTGTGGCATTTGTGCCGCAGGTTCTTTTGAGCGGTTTTAGGGTCGCTCGACTGCCTTTTATTGGCGACCGGGTTGATGCATTTCTCACTGCGACGCCGGGGCTGAGTTGGATACCGACAGGTTTGGGGTATCAATTCTTCTTTGGCGGTACGTCGCTTTTGATTCTGGTTGGCGTGGCTATGGACACAGTGGCACAGATCGAAGCCCAGCTTGTAATGAGAAACTATGAAGGCTTTTTGGGGGCGGGATCGCGTTTACGGGGACGCAGAAGTTAAATTATGACGCGGGGAGATTGAGACGCGGCGACGCGGAGCGAAAAAATCGCCGTGTCGCCGCGTCTCCCATTCGCCGCGTCGTTTGTTAACAATGGCAAAGATAATTGTACTGATCGGAGCACCTGGAGCCGGGAAGGGAACGCAAGCAAGACTTCTAAATGAGCGTCGCGGGATACCGCAAATCTCGACGGGCGATATGTTCCGCGATATGAAAAATTCGGACACGGAGATTGCACGTGAAGTTCAGGCGATCATGGCGTCAGGAAAGCTGGTGCCCGATGAGGTTACATACGCGATGGTCAGGGATCGGACTTCACGCCTGGACACTGCCGGGTGTTATGTTTTGGACGGCTACCCTCGAACGGCTGTGCAGGCCGGTCAGCTCGAAGAGCTGGCGAAAGAGCAAGGTAAAGAGATTCAGGCAATTGAAGTGGATGTACCTAAAGAAGAGCTGATGAAACGGCTGACCGGCCGCCGAAGCTGTCAGGAATGCGGAGAAATTTACAATATTTATTCCAAGCCCCCGAAAGTCGAAGGCATTTGCGATTTTCATCCCGATGCACATCTGGAACACCGTGCAGACGATTATGAGGAAAAGGTTAAGGTCCGGCTGGAAACCTATGATGAGCTAACCAAACCTTTACTCGAATATTATGAAAAAACCCGCCGCTTGAAGAAGGTTGACGGAACTGGTGAATTTGAGATGATTTACGCCGAATTGGAAAAGTTGATTTAAGATTAGCAACAGAAAACACAGAGGTTTCAAAAGGTATTTTTCAGATCCTCGGTGTACTCTTTGGCCGAAATAAAATGTCCAGATATTTGAAGGTCGGCGAATTTTTTAGTTATTGCATCCAATTCCTAATTGGAAAGAGAATGATAATCGCAAAGTCGCAAAAAGATATGGACAAGATGCGTGCAGCCGGCGAGTTGATCGCAGAAGTCCGCGAAGCTTTGCGGGTAATGGTACAGCCAGGCGTTTCGACTATGGATCTAAACCGGGCGGCTGACAAAATGATACGCGACGGCGGGGCGGTTCCGTCGTTTATCGGTTACCACGGTTTTCCATTTTCGATCTGCGCTTCGGTTAATGAAGCAATAGTTCATGGTTTTTCCAAGGAAACGCCGCTGAACGAAGGCGATATTGTATCGCTCGATATGGCGGCGACATTAAACGGATTTGTCGGCGATACCGCGATCACTGTCCCTGTCGGCGAGATCGGCGATGAGATCAAACAATTAATAAAAGTTACCGATGAATGTCTGGTGCTCGGAATAGAACAGTGTTACGTCAACCGGCGTGTCGGCGACATTAGTTGGGCGATACAGCAGCATGCCGATAAACACGGTTACGGAATTGTCCGTGATTACACGGGCCATGGAATTGGCCGTTCGATGCACGAATCTCCGCAGATTCCCAATTATGGAAGAGCCGGGACGAAAGAAAAAATCCGGGCCGGTTTTTGTTTTGCCATCGAGCCGATGCTGAACCTCGGAACGAAAGAAACAAAAACGCTTGCCGACAAATGGACGGTCGTAACATTGGACGGCAAGCCATCAGCCCATTCCGAGCATACGGTTGCCGTAACGCAGGATGGACCCGAAATACTTACATTAACTAAAGAGCAAAAGTCGACGCTCAAAATCGAAAAAGCCGAAACTGTGTCCGCATGACTTGAATTTCGGCATAAAATCGTTTAACATTAACGGTTTGTCCAACTAATCAACGGGTTGGTCTTTAGGACTATGTCGAAAGAAGAAGCGATTGAGGTAACTGCGACCGTGCTTGAAACTCTTCCTAATGCAATGTTTAAGGTTGCGGTCGAAGACAATCAGCATGAGGTTTTAGCGCATATTTCAGGAAAGATGAGGAAGAATTTTATCAGGATTCTGCCCGGTGACAAGGTTTTGGTCGAATTGTCGCCATACGATCTGAAACGCGGGCGCATCACATATCGCTACAAGTAGAGGCTGGAAAAATATGAAAGTTCGCCCGTCGGTAAAGAAAATGTGCGATAAGTGCAAGGTTATTCATAGAAAAGGCATCGTGCGCGTGATTTGCGAAAATCCGAAGCATAAGCAACGGCAAGGATAAGGAGAATGCGGAACGCGGAATGCGGAATGCGGAATGAAATCCAAAATCTGAAATCCAAAATCCCAAATAAAAAGGTATGGCTCGTGTAGCAGGAGTTGATTTACCGCCCAATAAGAGGGCTCAAATTGGTTTGACGTATATTTACGGCGTCGGGAAATCCCGCGCGACCGCGGTTCTGGGACAGGCTGATATCAGCACTGATGCGAAGATCAAGGATCTAAATGAAGATGAGTTGAATAAGATCCGCGCGATTCTCGACCAGCAAGGCAACATAGAAGGTGATCTCCGAAAACGCATTCAGATGGATATCAAACGCTTAATGGACATCGGATGTTATCGAGGTTTGCGGCACAGGCGCGGTTTGCCTGTCCGCGGCCAACGCACTTCTACAAATGCCAGGACACGAAAAGGCCCGCGTAAAGCCGCCGTTGCGAAAAAGAAGGCACCGGGCAAGAAATAAATAGTCGAGAGTCTGGAGTCGAGAGTGGAGAGTCGGAAGACTTTGAATTCTTGACTCCAGACTCTTGACTCTCGACTAATTTTATGGCAAAAGCACCAGCAAAGAAGAAAACTTTTAAGAAGAAAGAGCGGAAAAACATTCCGATAGGAATCGTTCATATCGCCGCGTCTTTTAACAATACGCTAATTTCGATTACCGATACACAAGGGAATCTGGTGGCGCAGTCGTCGTCCGGGGCGAGAGGTTTCAGAGGCTCGCGCAAAGGAACGCCTTTTGCCGCCCAGCAGGCTGCCGGCGAAGCGGCCCGCAAAGCGGCGGAAGCCGGAATGCGTGAGGTAGAGGTTCGTGTAAAAGGGCCGGGCGGTGGCCGCGAATCGGCGATCCGCGCGATCAATCAGGCAGGGATTCGGGTGACCTCTATTCGCGATACGACGCCAATACCGCATAATGGATGCAGGCCGCCAAAGCGCAGACGCGTTTGATTTTGGATTTTAGATTTTGGATTGCCACGGCAGTCCATCGGTTTAGAAGATCGAAAGGACGAAGGACGGTAACAACGTTCGTAAACTTTTCCGACAATAATGGGTCGATTTGGAATTTAGATGAAGGTGAGGATTGATGAAAATCCAAAATCCAAAATCCAAAATCCAATCGCCTCACGGAGGCAGTTAATGGCTAGATATAGAGATGCGGTGTGCCGGTTGTGCCGCCGCGAAGGCGGGAAATTATTTTTGAAGGGCGACCGGTGTTTCAAACCGTCGTGCGCAATAGAGAAGCGCGGAACGAACCCTCCGGGGCAGCACGGCGCCGCCAGGCGCAAGATGCTCGCGGGTTACGGTGAACAGCTTCGCGAAAAGCAGAAAGTTAAGCGAATCTACTTTGTACTAGAAAAGCAATTTCGTAATTATTTCGAAAAAGCAAGAAGCCAAAAAGGCGTAACAGGCGAGAATCTGCTGTTTATGCTTGAAAAGCGGCTTGATAATGTCGTTTACCGCTCGGGCTTTTCGACTTCGCGCAGGCAGGCGCGGCAGCTTGTAAATCACGGGCATATAGAAGTCAACGGCCGAAAGGTCGATATTCCGTCATTTCAGGTGAAAGTCGGCGACACGATTACCGTTAAAGACAAAAGCCATAAAAATGCGCACGTCGAAGGCGCCTGGCAGACCGCCGCGGGCCGCGGCCGCCCTGGCTGGATCGCACCGGGTGGAAAGGACCTAAGTGTTGCAATTTCGGCGCTGCCTTCGCGTCAGGACATCGACGCGAATATAAATGAACAGTTAATTGTCGAGCTTTACAGTAAATAGTTTACTGAGTTCTTCGAGTTTTTAGAGTTGTAGAGTGAAATCTGCTGACTCTAAAAACTCTACAAACTCTATAAACTCTATGAACTTTTAAAAAGAATATGACACAAAGCAATAATTGGACTGATTTCCAAATGCCGGGCCGTTTGAATGTCGAAAACGATACTCTCACTCCGCGATACGGGAAATTTTTCGCTCAGCCGTTTGAGCGTGGTTTCGGAACAACGATTGGAAACTCGATCCGCAGGGCTCTTCTGTCTTCGATAGAAGGTGCTGCCGTAACAGCGGTAAAGATCGAGGGCGTAGAGCACGAATTTTCCTCCATCAAGGGCGTTGTCGAGGATGCTACCGACGTGATCCTTAATGTAAAACAAGTTCCGTTTCTTCTCCATGGTACCGGCCCGAAAACGCTGACTATCAGCAAAAAGGGCGCGGGCGAAGTTACCAGCGCAGATATCGAAAGCGACGGAGATGTGGAAATCCTAGATTCGGGCATCCATATTGCGACCATCAGCGGCTCCGGCTCTTTCAATGTCGAGCTTAGGTTGAAACGCGGCCGTGGATACGTTTCCGCAGAAATTAATAACGACGAAGACCTTTCGGTCGGGTATATTCCAATTGACTCGGTTCATACTCCGATCAAAAAGGTGAATTATAATGTCGATAAAACCCGGCAGGGCTCGAACACGGAATTTGACAAATTAACGATCGAAGTTTGGACCGACGGATCGGTCAAACCCGAAGACTCGATCGGTTTGGCGGCGAAACTCGTCAAGGACCATATGTCGATCTTCATCAATTTTGAAGAAGAAGAAGAAGAATATAAATACGAAGATATAGCCCGGCCGCCCTTGATGCGGAACGACCTTCTGGATAAACCGGTCGATGAGCTCGAGCTTTCGGTACGTTCTTATAACTGCTTGAAAAACGCCGATATACGTTCCATCCGCGACTTGATCCGTCGAAGCGAAAAGGACATGCTCAATACAAAAAATTTCGGCAAGAAATCACTCACGGAGATAAAAGACCTGCTCCACGGAATGGGACTCGACTTCGGCATGGATTTCGACGAACAGGGAAATCCGATTCCCGGATCGGGCGGACGGGATTTAGACTAATTTTAGTCCAAAGTCCAAGGTCTAAAGTCCAAAGTCGAAAGACATACTGGACATTGGACATTGAGCTTTGGATTTTGGACTTAAAGAAATGAGACATTTAAAAGCACATCGTAAATTGGGCCGGACGACCGAGCATCGAATATCACTGCTCCGCAATCTGGCTACTTCCCTGATCAATGCGGACAAGGAACATATTGTTACGACTGTTCCGAAAGCTAAAGAACTTCGCCCGTATATTGAGAAAGCGATCACGTTGGCGCGAAAAGCCCAGAATTTGAGCGGAGACGACGCAAATATCCGGGAAGTTCATCTTCGCAGACAGGCGGCGCGATTTTTTCATGCCGGAAACAGTACTTTTAAAGCCGAACAGAGTAGATTTCGAGGCAAGAAAGGCGACACGAAGGAGCCGATTGAAAGAACCGCCGGCGTAAAGGCCGTTCAGCGTCTTTTTGGAGAACTGGGAATACGCTATAAAGATCGCAACGGCGGGTATACAAGGATTATTAAGGTGGGCAGAAGAATGGGAGACAACGCGGAAATGGCGGTGATCGAATTAGTTGACAATCCGCGTGAATTGGCCGCAAAAGGCTAGTTTTTTTGAAGGAGAACGCGCATAATGGGCGACATTTCGGCTTCTGCAAAGGCTAAGGAAAACGAAAAAAAGAGCGAGACTAAAACCTCTCGAAACAGTTCGAAAAAGCCTGACAAGCCGGTCGATCCTTCTTTCAATATGGCCGAGATCCGCGAGTTGGCCGAGCTTGTAAATGAACATGGGTTTACCGATTTCGAATTTGAAAACGAAAATATCCGGGTTCGTTTAAGCAAGATGACGGCCGCTCCGACTGCTTTGCCAAACACGGCCGACGTATCGCCGCCCGCCACTTTGACCGCGCCGCCCGCTGCTCCCGTAGAAGACCTGTTCAAAATCACCTCTCCGATTGTCGGAACCTTTTATCGATCCGCAGGGCCCGATAAAGAGCCTTATGTTAAAGAAGGAACTCAGGTTTCAACTGAGACTGTCGTCTGCATTGTCGAGGCCATGAAGTTGATGAACGAGATTCAGGCTGAAGTTTCCGGCGAAGTTGTAGAAATTTATGTCGAAAACGGTCAGCCGGTGGAGTACGGCCAGCCGCTTTTCGGGATCAGAAAATAGTCCAAAGTCCAATGTCCCAAGTCCAGCGTCAGATTCTTTGTCTGCAATGACTTTGGACTTTGGACTTTGGACATTGGACTATAAATGCAGACTCGGGAAATTCGCAAAATTTTGATAGCCAATCGCGGTGAGATAGCTTGTCGCATCATCTGGACATGCAAGGAAATGGGAATCAAAACCGTTGCCGTGCACTCGGTAGCAGACAAGGACGCTTTGCACATCCGATATGCCGATGAAGCTGTTTGCATCGGAGCACCCCCGTCAGCCCAGAGTTATTTGAATATCCCGTCGATAATCAGCGCGGCTGAAATCACGAATGTTGATGCAATTCATCCCGGATACGGTTTTCTCGCGGAATCGGAAACGTTTGCGAAGGTCTGTGAAGACTGTAATATCAAATTTATTGGGCCTACGCCCGACGTGATCGGAATGATGGGCGATAAGGTCGAGGCACGGCGGACAATGCTTGCGGCAGGCGTTCCGATTCTTCCCGGCAGCCCTGATCCTATTGAATCCGCCGATGAAGCCGTTCGGCTCGCAAAAGAGATCGGATTTCCCATTATAATCAAAGCTGCAGCGGGCGGCGGCGGACGGGGAATGCGGATCGTTCGCTCGGAAGACGAGCTTGCAACAAATCTTGAGACGGCGCAGGCTGAGGCTCTTGCAGCTTTCAAAAACGGAGCGGTTTATATCGAGCGATATATCGAACGACCGCGGCATATCGAAATTCAGGTTTTGGCCGACGAACACGGCAACTGCGTGCATCTCGGCGAGCGGGAATGCACGATACAGCGGCGTCATCAAAAGCTTCTGGAAGAGGCTCCGTCGATTGCGATTACGCCTGAGCAGCGGGAGAAAATGGGCGCGGTAGCGGTGAAAGCTTGCAAGGAAATTGGATATTCGAGCGCCGGAACGTTTGAATTTTTGCTGGACGAAGACGGAAGCTTCTATTTCATGGAGATGAACACCCGCATTCAGGTCGAGCATCCCGTCACTGAGATGGTCACGCTCGCGGATATTGTGCGGAATCAAATCCGTATAGCGTCGGGCGAAAATCTTCAATATAAACAGGAAGATGTTCAGATCGTCGGGCATTCGATAGAATGCCGCATCAATGCCGAGGACCCGAAAACATTTGTCCCCAGCCCTGGCAGAATCACTGCTTTCAACATTCCGGGCGGCCCGGGCGTACGGGTCGATACAGCTGTTTATCCCGGATATGTCGTTCCGCCTTACTACGATTCGATGATCGCAAAATTGATCGTCCACGCGCGGACGCGAGAGTTGGCAATAAGCCGGATGCAGCGTGCTTTGGATATGATGGTGGTCGAAGGTATCAAAACCACTATCCCGCTGCATAAGCAGATAATGGCTGACGAACGCTTTCAAAAGGGAGATTTTTCGACGAAATTTATGGAGGAGTTTCGGCTAGTGGAAAATTGAGAGCGAAAAGTGTAAAATAACTTTGAATAATTTCTGTTTTCCATTACCAATTATTCACTAAAATTTTTGTGGTTATTGCTTTATAAAATAGAGCAAAGTTACTGCGAGTAAGGAGCGACTATTTTAAGTCAGGTTTTCTATGGCGACAGTTAAAGAAGTAAAAGAAAAGATTGTAGGCGACTACAAAACACACACATCGGACACGGGTTCGTCCCAGGTGCAGGTTGCACTTTTGACGCAGCGTATCAACGAATTGACGGAGCATTTTAAAGTACACAAAAAGGACAACCACTCGCGGCGTGGCCTGCTTAAAATGGTTTCTCGCAGACGTAAACTGCTTGACTATCTCAAGCGCGGCGATATTAACGAATATCACGAAATCATCAAGAAATTAGGACTGAGAAGGTAAGAGTTTGTAGGGTTTGTAGAGTTCATGGAGTTTAGAAAATACTCTATAACTCTGAAACTCCAGGAACTCTACTAACTTAGATTGGCTGCTTCGAGTCATTTGCAAAAGAAGTTCTCGCGAAGAATTTGTCGGCGGCTGCTGAACGTGACAGCGAATTGGCCACACACAAAAGAGAACGATCATAATCGAAAGGAATTTTCCAACGACGGCGGGGCTTCACGACACAGCTTCCGCCGTTTTTGTTTTTAAGGATAAGAAATGAAATGACACAAAAAAAATATTTGAAAGAATCAATAAAGGTTGGCGACAAGGAATTGATTGTCGAAACCGGAAAAGTTGCTAAACAAGCCGATGGGTCGGTCGTTATACGGTATGGCGACACAATTCTTCTCGTAACCGCGGTCAGTGCCCGAATCGCAAAGGAAGGCTTGGACTTTTTTCCATTAACAGTTGAGTACAGGGAATCGAGTTATGCCGCCGGACGCATTCCGGGAAACTATTTCAGGCGCGAAGGCCGCCCGAGCGAAAAGGAAGTCTTGACATGCCGTTTGATCGACCGCCCGGTACGCCCGCTTTTTGCAGACGGCTATCGTTTTGAAACACAGGTGGTCGGAAGCGTTATCTCGTCAGATACGGATAACGACCCGGATGTGATCGCGATCACCGGCGCTTCGATGGCGTTGTACTTGTCGGACATTCCGTTTGAGAATCCGCTGGCGGGCCTGCGAATCGGGCTGATCGACGGAAAATATATTGTAAACCCGACGTATGACCAAAGACGCGAATCAGTACTCAATTTGATCGTGGCGGGAACCGAAGAGGCCATTGTTATGGTTGAGGCCGAGGCTCAGGAAGTTGCCGAAAGCATAGTCGTCGAGGCCCTGATGCTCGCACACAAGGAGATCAAACGCCTTTGCTTGTGGCAGAAGGAACTGGGCAAGGCACTTAAGATCGAGAAACGTAAGTTTGCCTCTCCGCAGCTCGATGAAAAGCTTACTACGGACATCGAGGCGGCATATGGCGACAAATTAAGAGCTGCGCTCGATACGACCGGCAAGGACAAATTGTCGAGTTACAGCGCGATAGACGCTTTGAAAAAAGAAGTTGTCGACAGCTATCCCGACGACAATCCGGAAACGCGGCAGATGGCGGGAAAAGTTTTCGGCCATTTGAAGGAAAAGATTTTCCGCGAGGACATGCTAGGCAAACGCCGCCGTCCTGACGGCCGCAAGTTCTCCGAAATCCGGCCGATAACATGCGAAGTCGGCTGGCTTCCGCGCGTTCACGGCTCGGCGCTTTTCACCCGCGGCGAAACGCAGGCTATCGTAACTACAACGCTCGGCACGAAAATGGACGAGCAGTTTATGGACGACATCGAAAAGGGCGAAGTCCGCAGGCGATTTTTGCTTCATTATAATTTCCCGCCGTATTCCGTCGGCGAAACGGGCCGCTTCGGAGGCTCGTCGAGGCGTGAGATCGGACACGGCAACTTGGCCCGGCGCGCAATCGAATCGATCCTGCCGGACGAGGGCGATTTTCCATATACGCTTCGCATCGTTTCTGAAATCACGGAGTCGAACGGATCGTCGTCGATGGCTACGGTTTGCGGCGGCTGCCTGAGCTTGATGGAAGCCGGCGTGCCCATAAAACGGGCGGTGGCGGGCGTTGCGATGGGCCTCGTGATGGAAGGGAACCGGTATGCTATCCTTTCGGATATCGCAGGTGCGGAAGACCATTACGGCGACATGGATTTCAAAGTTACCGGCACCACCGAAGGCATCACTGCCCTGCAAATGGACATCAAGGTTGCCGGCATCAACGCAATGATCCTGCAGGAAGCTCTAGAACAGGCGAGAAAAGGAAGGCTCCATATTCTGGAAATAATGGAAAAAGCGATAGCCCAGCCCCGCGAGGATATTTCACCCTTTGCGCCGAGGATTATTACCCTGATGATCCATCCCGACAAGATCCGCGACGTAATCGGGCCGGGCGGCAAAATGATCCGCTCGATCACGGAAGAGACCGGAGCGAAGATCGATATTTCGGACGATGGAACAGTCCTGATCGCCACAGCCGACGGCGAAGCCGCACAGCAGGCCGTTGCACGCATTAAATCTTTGACCGCCGAAGCCGAGATCGGCGAGACATATCTCGGCACCGTTTCGCGTATTGTCGATTTCGGAGCGTTCGTCGAAATTCTTCCGGGTCTCGACGGCCTTCTGCATATCTCTGAAATTTCCGACCGTAGAGTCCGCGACGTCCGCGACGAATTAAAGGAAGGCCAGCAAATTATGGTCAAATGCATCGGCAAGGAAGGTAATAAGGTCAAGCTTTCCCGCAAGGCCCTCTTGCCGAAAGAAGAAAGCAAGACGGCAACCGAAGGCGAAAACTAGAATAAGGAAGATCTTATTTTGAGAAAGGACGGCTTCGGCCGTCTTTTTATTGGAATATTTGACTTCGATCTCGTCCAAATATATTATGTGTAAAAGTAAAGAGGTCTATACACATATGCGTACAAATATTGAGATTGACGACAGACTGATGAAGGATACTTTGAAAGCAACTGGTCTAAAAACAAAGCGTGAGGCCGTTGAACTGGCACTCAAAACGTTGCTCAGACTCGAACGCCAGACCGGGTTCAGAAAACTCAAAGGTAAGATTGACTGGCAGGGTGACCTTGAAGACATGAGGCTTGATAAATGATCTTGGTTGATTCCAGTGTTTGGGTCGACTATTTTCGCGGAACAGACTCGCAGCAGACAGACAAACTCGGTTCACTTTTTGGCACGGGACGGATCTTGGTTGGGGATCTGATCCTGACGGAGGTGCTCCAAGGTTTTGCTGTCGAGCACGAGTTCCAGACGGCTCTCGAATTATTCAAAACGGTTAATCTGGTGAGGCTGGGCGGGTTCGTCCTCTCTGTCCAGGCGGCGAGGAATTTTCAGAAGCTGAGAACAGAAGGCTTTATCGTGCGAAAGACGATCGACTCTTTGATCGCCACTAAATGCATTGCGAGTGAATTTGAGTTACTCCACAACGACCTAGACTTTTTGCCATTTGAACAATATCTTGGATTGAAAAGTGTATTTCCGATGACGACTAACCACTGGTAACTATGACTGCACCAAATATCGAAACTATTGTATCGCTCGCAAAACGCCGCGGGTTTGTGTTTCCGGCTTCGGAGATTTACGGCGGGTTGGGAAGTTCCTGGGATTACGGTTCGCTCGGCGTTGAATTGGCGAATAATATTAAGAAAAGCTGGTGGCGGTGGCTTGTTTACGAACGCGACGATATTGAAGGGCTCGACTCTTCGATCATTCAAAACCGGAATGTGTGGAAATATTCGGGACACGAAACGACATTTAGCGATCCGCTGGTAGACTGCCGCGCGTGCAAGGGTCGTTATCGTCTGGATAAGCTGCAAGACGTTCAATGTCCGAATCACCCCGAGGCACATCCGGGCGAGGATAAGGAATGCGATCTGACCGAGGCGCGCGAGTTTAATCTGATGTTTCGCACGACGGTCGGCGCGGTTTCAACGGACGAAGACGAGTCGGCGCTGGCCTATCTGCGGCCGGAAACCGCGCAGGGAATTTTTATAAATTTTGCGAATGTTTTGAACACTTCGCGCCGGAAGCTGCCGTTCGGCATCGCCCAGATCGGCAAGGCTTTTCGCAACGAGGTAACGCCGGGTAATTTTATTTTCCGCACTCGCGAATTTGAGCAAATGGAGATGGAATATTTTGTCCGGCCCGAGGATGCTCCGCAAATTCATCAGCAATGGATCGACGATTTCCACGGATGGATACAATCGCTCGGCATTTCGGCGGAAAATTTGAAGCTTTACGAACAGTCGGCAGATGAATTAGCTCATTACGCAGAACGCACGGTTGATATTTTGTATCGGTATTTTCCCGAACGCGCGGACGAAGAAAAGCAATGGGACGAGTTGATGGGAATTGCAAACCGCACGGATTATGACTTGCGCGTTCACTCGAAAAAGCCCGAAGACGCCGAAGGCAAACGCATCAATCCAGATTCGACCGATGACCTTTCGTATTTTGACGAGGCGACAAAGCAGCGCTTTTATCCGTATGTTATCGAGCCCGCAATCGGCGTCAACCGAACGCTTCTCGCGGTAATGATGGACGCCTACACAGAAAAAAGCAATGAAAAAGGCGAAACGCGCGTCATCTTAAAACTCAAGCCGGAACTTTCTCCGATCAAGCTGGCCATTTTGCCGCTCGCAAAAAACAAACCAGAAATTGTCGAGTTAGCCCGAAAAATCAAGAATGATTTACAGCCTTCGATGCGAGCCGTATATGACGACACAGGCGGCATCGGCAAACTCTACGCACGTCAGGACGAAATCGGAACGCCATTCTGCGTTACCGTCGACCATGAATCGCTCGAGGACAACGCTGTAACCATCCGAGACAGAGATACTTGGGAGCAGGAAAGGGTCGCAATCGGTCAGTTGAAGGAATATTTACACAAGCGTGCGGGTTAGGTGGAATTCAACAGGATGAACAGGATGAACAGGATAAGCAGGATAGAAAGCAGACAGAATCCTGACTATCGTGTCTATCCTGTTTTAATTTTTGTATAAATGAACCCTGCCGGGAAAATAATTGATCTTGCAAAATCCGTAGAGGCTATCGGCGGACGGGCGATGCTTGTCGGCGGCTGCGTTCGTGACGAGTTGATGGGCAGTGAACCCAAAGACTTGGATGTGGAGGTTTACGGTATTGGGCCGGAAAAGTTAAAAGAAATTCTGGAGGCTTTCGGTAGCGTTAACGAGGTCGGCGAAGCGTTTACGGTTTACAAGATCGGCAGCGATCTGGATATTTCGATTCCGAGGCGTGAGAGAAAAGTTGCGCGTGGGCACAGAGGCTTTATCATTGAGGGCGATCCCGGAATGACTTTCGAAGAGTCAGCGAAACGCCGCGATTTTACGATTAACGCAATTCTGAAGGACCCTTTAACCAATGAAATTATCGATCCTTACGACGGCCGAAAAGATATTGAACGCAAATTGCTGCGAATGGTTTCGCCGGAAACTTTTGCTGAAGATTCTCTTCGCGTTCTTCGTGGGGCGCAGTTTGCGGCGCGGTTTGAATTCGATATTGCGCCTGAAACGGTTGAAATCTGCAAAAGCATCGACGTAACCGATCTGCCGAAAGAGCGTATCTGGAACGAGATGGAAAAGCTCTTATTAAAAGCCGAAAAACCGTCGATCGGTTTGAAATGGCTGTATGTTCTTGGTGTTGTAGATCAAATATTTCCTGAAATGAAGGCATTGGTTGGGGTTCCGCAGGAGCCGGCATGGCATCCGGAAGGCGATGTCGATGTGCACACGTTGATGGTTGCGGATGAAGCGCGGAAGTTGATCAATGATCTGCCGTATGAGAAGAAGGTTTCGGTGATGCTAGGCGCCGTCGCACACGATTTCGGCAAGCCTCCGACAACGGAGTTTTTCGACGGCCGCTGGCGTTCGCATTCGCATGACGAAGCGGGCGTCGGACCGACTCTGACATTTCTGGATACGCTGGGCATTTACACTCTGAATGGTTACGACGTACGAAATCAAATCGTGCAGCTTGTACGCTATCATCTGAAACCGGGCGAATATTTTAAAGCTAAATCGCCGGTCGGCGACGGAGCATTTCGCCGCCTTTCGCGCAAAGTAGAGCCTGATCTGCTGTATCGGGTTGCAAAAGCCGATTCGCTCGGAAGAAACCCCGAATGGCTTCCGGTGGAAAAGTGGTTTGGTTCAGAAGCGCAGGAATGGTTTATCGAAAAAGTAAGAGAATTGCAGATTGAGCAGAAAGCGCCGGAGCCGATTTTGATGGGACGGCATTTGATAGAAATCGGCTTTGACCCGTCGCCGAGCTTTAAAAAAGTTCTTGACACCATTTATGAATTGCAGCTGGATGGAAAAATAATCAGTTTGGATGAAGCGATTTTTGAGGCGAGAAAATTGTTTTAGTAAACATACGAACGACTGTTAGCTTAAAGCCCAACGGTGCGGCGGTAATTTAGCCTGTGGCAACGCCGCAGGAAATCGTCAAGTTGGAGCCAAAGCACCAAAGATGCGAAGCAATCGATTTCGTTTCCGCCCCGCACAATTACTTTACACCGCCGCTTTGCGGCTTGAGTGTTGTGAAACACCTATTCCTGCGGCGTTGCCGCAGGCTGTAATACACTGCATCTTTGGTGTTGCCGGAATTGTGTTCCCAAATCAGAAAGGGCAATACGATTTAACTAAAAGTTTCCTAATTCAACAGAATCTAATTGGAATCGATTTTTTCCTTTACTTCCTCGGCCAGGAGGTTTTCGTGTTTTATATCGACGCGGAGTCGGCGGTATACACTCATCCATTGATTTGCCAGCCACGGGATCAGAAAAAAGGCCAGAATATACCCGCGCAAATCGTCAATCAACAATCGAAAGCCTGTTAAAATTAGAACCAAAAACGTAACCCAATGGCTAAAGCAGTATTCACAAGTGAAGACGTAAAAGAATTTTCGCTGCAATATATTACCGCATGTTTTGCTTTTATCTTCACAAAAGTCCCGCCATTCGCTGAAAATCTCTTCCTGCGTTACAGTCCATGCAATAGAAGCGACAACCATCGACAGAATGACCAGCCAGAAGATTTGAGTATAAATTATTTGCATTTCCTTAAAGCAAGTTTGCGATCTGCGATCACAAAACACAATTTGCGATTACAAACCGCAATCGCAAATCTAAAATCGCAATTAAGTTTACTGTTTTCCTTCCAAAAACGCCTTCAATCTACGCGAGCGCGACGGATGTCGCAATTTTCGCAAGGCCTTGGCCTCGATCTGGCGGATACGCTCGCGGGTAACGGCAAAGTGCTGGCCGACCTCTTCCAGCGTGTGCTCAGAGCCCGTATTGCCGAGTCCGAAACGCATCTTGATGACCTTTTCCTCGCGCGGCGTGAGCGTTGCTAAAACCTCGTCTGTGATCTCGCGGAGGTTTGAAAAAGTAACTGATTCCGCCGGATTGAGAATCGATTTATCTTCGATAAAGTCGCCGAGATGCGAATCTTCCTCTTCGCCTATCGGTGTTTCGAGCGAGATCGGCTCCTGCGCGATCTTTAGAACCTTTCGCACTTTCGAAACAGGAATGTCCATTCGTTTCGCGATCTCTTCACTCGTCGGCTCGCGGCCGAGCTCTTGAACAAGAAGGCGCGAGGTGCGTATAAGCTTGTTGATCGTTTCGATCATATGCACCGGAATTCGGATCGTGCGTGCCTGATCGGCAATCGCGCGCGTGATCGCCTGGCGAATCCACCAGGTGGCGTAAGTAGAGAACTTATAGCCGCGCCGCCATTCGAATTTATCGACCGCTTTCATCAATCCAATGTTGCCTTCCTGGATAAGATCAAGAAACTGCAATCCGCGGTTTGTGTATTTTTTGGCGATCGAGACAACGAGACGCAGATTCGCCTCGACCAATTCACGCTTCGCCTTGTTCGTCTCATACTCGCCGACGCTGATCGTCTGGAACGAGCGTTTTATCTCCACGGGCGGCAGATGAAATTTCTCTTCTATTTCGGCGAGCGTCTTTTTCGCTTCGGCGGTTATGGCATTCAGCTCTTTTTTCTCTGCCGCCTCGGGCTTTTTCTCGAGTCTTTCGCCGGTTCTTTTGATCATCCGCTCGGCTTTCTGTATCTCTTCGACGACCTTGCGGATCGACGCGATCAAAACCTGCATCGAATGCTCGGTCAGATTGAGGTTCTTTATTTCCTGGGCGATCTCGAGCCGAAGCCGGGCCGTCTGCCTTTTCAACCTCAAAAGTTTTTTCGATTTTTTACCTTTTGAAGCTTTCTGCTCAGCACGAAGCGCTATCCATACCTTCAGTGCGCCAGCAAAGTTTTGACGGATGTTGCCGATGCCTTCCAATGTCCAGCGAAGATATTCCTCGGCCTTGTCTTCCTCGAGCGAAATCTCGGCCTGTTCCGAAAACGCGACGGTTTCGCGAATGCTTGCTTTGCCGCGGCCGAGATCTTCACCGATCTTCAGAAGCCGTTCGACGGAGATCGGCGAGCGCGAAATCGCCTTGCGTGTTTTTATCTGCCCGCGTTCGATACGTTTTGCGATGACGACCTCACCTTCGCGCGTAAGGAGTGGGACGATGCCCATTTCACGTAAATAAAGCCTGACGGGATCGTTCGATTTATCCAGCACGCCGGCAGACAGATCCAGATCGATATCGTCCTCTTCTTCCTCTTCCGCCGCCGGATCTTCATCGAGCGCGAGCTGCGACGCCTTTTCGAGGAGCTGCGCGTCCGTCTCGGCGACCGAGATATTCGCACCTTCAAGACGGTCGAGCACGTCCTCGATGTCATCCGGCGACATCATATTCTCCGGTATCTCGCGGTGAAGCTCGTCGAGGCTTATAAATTTCTTCCGCTTGCCCATGGCCACCAGGCGGTCCATCAGGTCTTCTTTTTCGTCGTAATCAGCCATATTTTATAAAAGATTAAGATTAAAATTTCGTCTAATTCGTTGTCAGTAAAAACATTTATTAACGTCTCAGGAGTATCAAATGTTTCATTCGCATTGGATTGTTTAAAAAAAGATATTATATCAGGTCTGGCGGATTCTATTAAGGAGCTCGCGCTTTATTTTTTCCAGTTCGAGCTGTTCAAAGGTAAGGCGGTTATGAAGAATTTCCTGCCCGCTCTGTTCAGCATGAAGAGCTTCTTGTGAAATTTCCGCGATCCGACTGGAAATCGCCATCAATCGCAGCGTAAAAACACAGTTTTCGGCTTCGTGCAGAACCGAGTCGATCGCTTCGTCCGGTTCTCGGCGCGGTTCGGTCATCAGTAGAAGCGGCACAAAATCGGTTGCGGTTTCATCATCACCGGCAAGTTCGAGCAGGTTTTCCCGCGAAATAACGAGGTTTTTTTCATTAATCTCAAACAGCGCCCGAAACACCAAGGCAGTAGCAAGAGTTTCATAATCGGATTCCTCTAATTGAGGTAGAATTTTTTCCTGCAGTTCCGAATCGTAAACCAACAACTCTAAAAGATGCTGTTCGGCAACAGTGATTTTTGCCTGTGTCGCACGTTTGATCTGCTTATTGAGTATATTCTCAATTGGCAAACTCCCGGCTTTTACGGATCGCCACAATTCAGTCTGCTGCGGTTTGGCAATCATTAAAGAGCTTACGGATTGATCAAATGACGAACGTTTTTCAATTGGGTTTCGAATTGCTGAAATTACCGGTAAAACTTCAGACAAGGCATCGGCCTGATGACGCGGATTCAAAATGTTTCGTTGTCTTAATGCATGATCAAGTACAAACTGAAGATATGAACGAGCCTTGCCACGCTGAGTGTTATATTCATCAGAACCATACTGTCGTACATAATCGTCCGGATCAGCCCTATCCGGCAGTGTGAAAACTTTGATGTCGAAGTTATTTGGCAGCAACACTTCAATCGCTTTTCTCGCCGCCTCAATACCGGCAGTGTCACCGTCATAATTAATGACAACTTTTTTCGCGAAACGGCTCAAAAGTTTTGACTGCTCAGACGTGAACGCAGTTCCCAGGCTTGCCACAACATTTGTTATTCCGTGTTGATAGAGCGCTATAAGATCGAGATAGCCTTCGACGAGAATAACGAATTTTTTCAGTCTGATCTCATTTTTGCCTTGAAAAAGCCCGTAAAGATGCCGGCCTTTGGTATAGGCGGGAGTTTCCGGTGAATTGAGATATTTTGGCTCGTCAGAACCCATCGCGCGGGCGCCGAATGCGACGGGGTTGCCGTTCAGATCAAGGATCGGGAACATTATACGGCCGCGAAAACGGTCGAATACACGGTCCTTTTCTTCTTTCACCGAAACCAGCCCGCTTTGCTCTACAATCTCGTCTTTCGCTCCCTTGTCTTTTAAAAGATTTAACAGCGAATCCCAACTATCCGGCGAGAAGCCGATGTGAAACGCCTTTTGCGTTTCTTCCGAGATTCCACGGGTTTCGAGGTATTCACGTGCGGCCTTCGCCTTTGCGTATTTTTTCTGCAGCTCGGCTTCCCAGAATTCGAGCGCGATCCTGTTTAGATCGATTACCTGATCGGCGATCTTTTTCTTTGCTTCCTTTTTCTTTTTGTTTTTTTGATAATTTACGTCGTCGACCGGTTCGGGCAAAGGAATCCCCGTCCTTTCCGCGACCGCCTTGACCGCTTCGGGAAACGAAAG
>JACDAY010000048.1 GCA_013695195.1 Blastocatellia bacterium
ATCTGCCCGTAGAGAGGCAAATCATAGTTTGAAAAATCGACCCTCTTCACCCCGGCCTCGGTGGCCAGGGGCAGGGCGAGAAGGAGAATAAAGATCCGGAAAAACATAGCGACCGATTAGCACGAAACCGCTCGGTTTGGAAGGGGGCACCCGCCGTCCGTGTTCGCTGGAGGGCACCGCGTCGTCGGTGACAGCACCGGGCTCCGCCGGTAGCGATCAACGTCCAACCCGCCTCTGCCGTTGACGGGCTCCGCCGTGGCCAGCGTTCAACTCCGAAAGCGTTCGCGAGCGGACGTTCAACGTTCAACTGAGAAGACGCGACAATAGCCCAAAGTTTTCGGGGCTGTCCCAGCGGAAACGTTGCGGCAGGGCGAAGACCGATGCGCTGAGGACAGCGCACGCTACACCGCCGCGCTTTTTTGTTCGCTCCCCGGATCGAATCGACTAGAGCAGTCCGAGCTTCCGCGCCACTTGTTCGAACGGCTGGCCCTTCTGATTCTTTGGGTCGCGCTCGGCACTGCGTAACGCTTTCAGAGCGTGATAATCTTCCAGCGCCTCCTGCATCTTGACGTATTGCCGGTAGGGAATCACGGCAAATTCCTTCTTCCCGGCCTTCTCGATGATCTGAGCAGTCATGTTTAACGGCTCCTTCTGGGCCTTGGTGCGAATCTCAATCTCGTGCTGCATCACACCTGTTTATCAGGCAAATGCCAATTCCACCAGCGGACTGAATGGCTTCCGACCCCCGACCCCCAACCCTCGATCTCAGCTCCCAGCTCTCAACTTTCAGCTTTCAGATGTGCCCAACCAGCAAGATCGTTTTCTAGGCAACAGCCACGACCTCAGCAACCACGCCGCGGAGAAGCGAAAGTTTCTTCGCGGTTTTTTTGTTAGCCTTCATCGTTATGACTACGGTTTTGCTCCTATGCGCCCCGCTCGTCAGCGCCTGCCAGAAACGCCAAGGGCGTAAGCGGCTTTCGCATCCTCATCGCCTGCCGGGTACCAGGACCAGTTCTCTGTTCGTCGGGCGAATCTGCAGAAGCGGACGGTTGGCGGCGCTCTTCTTGCCTGCCTTTCCGCGGCGAATATCAACTCCTGGCCAGTCTCCTCGAACGGCGTGGGGCGGAGCTATCAAAATCACAGAATCGGGAACACTCGTTCGGCTCCAAATGCGACCAGTATAAGTTTTGAAGACAAATTATCAAAAGTCTGGAGGAGAGTTTCGACGAAAGCTTTTCTCATGTAGCAATCATTTCACCGAAATGCGATGCCAAAGCGGCAGACAGGATCGGTGGCACTGCGTTCCCTACATGACGTTCCTGGTCGCGATCAAATCCATGAAAGATGAAGCGATCGTCGAAAGATTGCAGCCGTGCTGCTTCGCGAACGGTGATCGACCGGTTATCCCTGTAATGCGTGAACCGGCCTGAGCCCGGATTGCGGAAGTGAGCAGTAATAGTGAAGCCGATGCCTCGCGGGTGGAGTCGCGCATATGCTTGGCTAAAATAATTGTCGGAGAAACGTTCGCCGTCGGGAAGCTGCGCATTTCCTTGGCCCGGCTGGATACCTGAAATCTTCTGAAGGAACTTTTGCGAATGCGTGCGCGCGACATGATTGAAGAGGGCGATAGATCCTTCACGCCGGTCGCGTTGGTAATCGGTATTGCATTCGCAGGCGTATTGGCGGCCGTCAACTGAATCGCCAGCAGCAAGCTTAGGTAGATCACCGATTGCGTCCTCTACAGCTATAAATCTATGATTTACTTTCGCCTCCGTGTGGGAATCGCGGCCGATGTCGATCGCGTCATAATCACCATCGGGAAAGTCAAACTCGGTGATTCCAAGATCTTCTCGTATTGCCACCACAAAGGCGCGTCGGCGAATCTGAGGCACTCCGAATTCCGACGCATTTAGCATCGCATGCTTTACGATGTAGCCGCGAAAGGCATCGTGAATATTTTCATCAAATATCTGTGCGAACGCAGAAAGCGCTGTAGGGACATTCTCCAAAATTACGCATTTGGGCTGAAGGTCATGAGCAAGTTCAATGAAGCGCGCGAGAAGACGATTTCGGTTGTCATCGAGCCAGCGCTTACCGTTTGGTGAGAAGCCCTGGCAAGGCGGCCCGCCTATTAGAAAATCCAATTGTCCGCTCTGCATCCGGAGCAGCTTGAGAAGATCACCCACGTCAATGTTTCCTATATCTGCCGTCCAGAACGGGATTCGCGGGTAATTCTTCTTAAACGTAAAGCTTGCGGTGGGATCGGAATCGACAAGAAGTTTCAGTTCGAACTGGAACTCGCTCTCGACACGATTGGCGCGCAGAAAGCCTTCGGAGAAACCTCCGATGCCGGCGAAGAGGTCGAGGACTGAGAATATACGCATCACGTCGCGGTAGCGTTCAAAGATTCTTGAAAGAGGAAGGAATTAAGGTCCTTGGCCGCTTGGTCGTGCACGCGCGTCGTCACGTCGTCGAGCTGGCGGATTACATCGTCAGCCGAGAGCGTCGTGTTCATCTTGCCGAGCTGATAAACAGCTTCTTTCGAGATAATCTCGACGTAACGCTGGAACAGATACTCTCGCCAGCGAGGAGAGTCCGCCGTGTATTCAGTAATCACTTTTTCCGCGAGCGGGCGCGAGGTGTTGATCCAATAGATGCCGGCAGCCACGTCTTTGGTGCGTTGGTAAACTGCCGGATGCCGTGGATCGCACGTGAACGGCACGGTCGACAAGGGATCGAGCGGATCATGATCCTGACCGGCGACGAGCACCTGAGGAAAACGCGGCTTGCGCACCCTTTCGCTTCCGCCCTCCTGACCTTCAGTGCTCTTACCTTCACCGCCGGCGTCCTTGCCATCTCCTTTTCCAGAACCGCCAGCGCCTAAATCGGCGCCAGAAACGCCAGCTGGTCCTTGTCCAGCGAACATTTCCGACCAGACCTGATTCATAAATCTATCTTTCCAACGGTTCAGTATCTCGTTCAGCGCGGACGTATCCTTCAAATCCTGGGTCTTTCGCTCATGTTGGTTCTTTGTTTCCATTTGCTCGGCAAGTGCCTCTACCTGCTCGCGTACCCATTCGAGCAGCGCATTGCTGCGATCGGTTTCGAGTAACTTTTGCCGATCATTGCGAACACAATCGTGGTCTGGATCTTCGAGAATTGGGCACTCGCATTCACCGTAGATAAATTCGATCTGGCCCGAAAAGCGCGTCGCGCCCAGTTCGTGCACGCGATAGCTGCCGATCACTCCGACTTCGCCGATAAAATCGATCGTATTCAGCGTCGAAAGGTTGGAGCGCAACGGATCCTTCGAGGTCTTCAGAACAAGTCGCCCCGGATAGGAATATTTGTTGTTTGCGAAGGCCACTTGATCTCCATCGTGTGGCAGCGATAACGGAATCTCGATGATTATCGGCGCCTCGAATCCCTCTTTCGGGTCGAGCTTTGGCGGAGTGAGGCGGTGCAGCTTAGTCTCGTCATCGAAAACCGCGAAGATTGGTTTTCGTTCAATCAAACGGCGCGCTTGGGGATGGAAGATTAGCTTTTCCACCAATATCTTAAGAGTGGCAGTCCCCTTGACTTTCTCAGGTTTCTCTCCGGTGATTACGGTGAATCCGGTTGTGCCATCACGGAGTTGATTCATCACCTCTGCAGGCAGCGGCAATTTGTTGATCCCTGCCTTTGCCAGCGCTTCGTCCAGAGTCATCTTGCGATTCTCAAAGCCATCTTCAAAGCCATATTGACGGTGCGTGTTAAAGCCGAAGATGTTCATTAATCCATCGCGGTAGGTAATCGCGCGTGAGGTCTTGAACATTTGACGCATGTAAAACTTCCCTCCATTGCCATGCCCACCGAGCGTCTTCAGATTCGCCTGCTTTGCGCCCTTCTTTGCAGCTTGCGGGTCGAAGAAGCGTTTAAACGCGTCATCGATCTGCTCCTTACGCATCCCGACAAAGTCGATGCACTCGATCTGCGTGAGATTCTTCCCGCTTTCGCGAAATCGAACGACAATCAATTGCTCGGAATCGGGCACCTTTTCGCGTAAATAAGCGTCGCTCGAATTTTTGAGCCACTCGGCAAGACCCTTCGCATGATCAAAACGGAATTCATTCCCGATGAGGTCGAGGACGGCCTCATCGATCACAAATGGTTGAACTTTGATTGCCATATTATTTGCGGGCTAAGATTTCGTCTTGGAAGTGCTGCTCCATCCACCGGTGCAAAGCGTTGAGTGCTTCCGAAAGCGAGTCATTTATCTTTTCTCTATGAGCAGTTATAGCCTGTTCGACGACACTGAGGCGTCCCAGGAAGTCGCCTTTGGGCGTCCGCACACTGGCGCCGAGATATTCGTAAAAGTCAGTATCGAGAATCTTGGCCGCCTGTCCGCTTCGGAAGAGTTCAAATGCCGGTGATTTGATTATCCGTTTGATCTCGTTCTCTTCCCCCTTTGTAAGACGATCTCGCGGCGCTTCTTCAGCACCGGCTAGGCCTCGTGCCACCTCCAATCCTCGAGCAGTGAGAAGAAAAGATTTATCACTGGCCGAGCGAACGAGTCCATCACGTTTCATCGCGTAAAGTGGCTTGTGGAGATCTGATGAATCTGGATATTCTGGATATCCACGGAGCTGAAAATCCTGCGGGTGTCTTTTGAACGCAAAGACTACGATGTCCTCGTAATGAAGTGGCTTTGACTCACCTTTGGCGAGTTCGAACATCACCGCGAGAATCTTCTGGGACTTGGAAATGGCTTTGGTCATTTTGCTCTGAAACGCCGATGTCCAACTTCTTGGAGTGCCTCGTTGCCGCGCAAAATCGAAGCTAGCATCCCTGACGACATTTCTTCCACATCGAAGCCTTGCAGTTCAAGTCTTTCAATCAGCTCGTCGGAACTGAGAATTTCCCGCTCGATTGCGAGCGCCTTAATCGCGGCGGTTCAAAGCGCTTCGACATCCAAGCTTTCAAGATCGAGGTCAGCATCGAGGAAATAAGCGCCGTCAGTATTCCGTAGGAACCGGGGGCTTTTGGCAAGGCGCTCCTCGATTTGTTTAAGTCGGACACGTTCGAAAAGCTCACCAAATCGTTTGCGTAACTCCCATTCCAGCTCATACGCCGGTACAGGTCTGCCGATCGGGCGACAGATTGAGGCGAGGCACTGCTCCAGGGAAACCGTTTTGTGCATCAGCAAAGTGCCGGGGTCGCGCCGATCCGGGGCGCGTCGCAATTTTTCGGAGCCAGCGCAGCTTTTCCACAATGTGGCGGCGGCGGTTCCTTCGACGGGGATGTCGAAAACCTCGCAGAGGGAAGCGAATCGAATGGGTGGCTCGGCGCGACGCACCGCTTGTTCCACAATGCTCCGTTTGCCTACGAGGTATGCGTTACGAGAATCACCCCAAACCCGCAGCCCGTGAAAACTGAAGCCGAACGATCGAATCTGCGGATGTTGGCGCAGAATGTTCGAAAGGCCGGGTAAGGTTGCTGATCGAAACTTTGTCAGACGTTCGTAAATGTCAGAAACAGTCAACGGCCGATTTGCCTCCGCCAGGATAAGGGGCAGTAAATCCTTTACGTGTTCGCGTTCCTCCACGCCCCACTCGGCGAGAGCAAAAAGACGGCGTCCAAGGTCGATGAATCGATTATCCTCGCGAAGAATCTCAGCCAACTCATAGGCGTTTAGGCCGGAAGAGATCGCAATATTGCGCTTGTCACAGACTTCGATGGTTGAGATTGGACGATTTTCCTTTCGTAGCAAGCTGGCGAAGCGGTTCCGCAGATCGAGGCGCTCGGGCTCCGCGGAGATAAAATGCTTTCGCAGTCCAAACGATCGCGGACCAAGCCGGAATACCTCAGGGTAGGCAGATAAGGCATTTTCTGCAGTTCGTGCGGACAGCATCACTGCATTAGCACCAAACCGAGAGCGCGCACGTCGGATAATTTCCTCAGGTGTTAGTGGCTCACTACTTTCATTGAGCACAGGCAGTGTAACGTCGAACAGTCGTAGGCGGCGCAGCCGCAAACGCGGCTCGTCCGCGTGCGGAAAATCAACAATTAAATTTCGAACTCGGCGCAGGATGGTGAGAAAGTCGCTCGCTGACAACTCAGCGAACCGCGGCTGTGTTCGCAGATGTTCCCACGCTTCTTTGGCGGTCGGTTTGTCTCCACTCAATCGCAACCAATCTTCTAGAGCCTGGTGAACCGGCTCCGTCTGTGGATTATCGGCGCCTTCGCGAGTAGTTCCGGGCGGCCATGCCGGAATCGATTGTGCCATATGGTCAAGAACCAGGACGTAAAACAATGGGTCACGTTCTCCAGTTGCGCCCCCGGCCGGCAGGCGTTCAACAAGCAGAGAGACTGTGAGCGGTACGACATGGGTATTACAGTCATCGGCCACGGCTTCTAGCGAGCGAGCAAGCACTGGCCCGCCAGCGCGCCGAATCTTTTCGAACGCTCCTCTTACAATCTGGCGAACCCGCTCTCGAGTCATTCCAAAGTCACGTCCAACATCTTCGAGAGTGCGGGATTCACCTTCGTTTCCGAAAAGACGTTCATCCATTATCTTGCGATCCCGTGCGCTCAGTTCTCGTACTCCCGCGTCAATAGTTCGGATAATCATCACCAGCGCTTCGGAGAAATCGACTGGAGGCGAGGCAGTGAATTCTCCCGCTTCGGCCCTCCGCAAAAGCTGCCGTAGTTCACTAATACTCTTGCGGCCGCAGTTTTCGATTTTCAGAAGATCATAGACATCCGTTCCGTGCAGATCGCCAAGACTTTTGTAACTGCGCGAGCGCAGGACGTGCCCAAGTCTGACCGACAAGGGAATCTCTCGAAGCGAGATCTCACGAACCGAAGGCGGGACTACGAGAATATTCGGACTGTGTCGCGGCCAAGAGAAAGAAACCGTTTCGGGGCTGCTTCGTTGCAACGCTCGCACAATTTCTCGGAGCTCATCTATGGTCTTTTTTCCGCAATTTCGGCTGCGCGCGATGTCCGCAAATGAGCGACCGTGAAGATCCCCGGCGAGCTTAATCCTTGCGTTCCTTAGAACATTAAAAAGCCGGACGGACTGCGGAAATTCTTGAATCAAACGTCCACGCGCAGTGCTCGGAATGAAGATGGGCTGAGTTTCAACCTCCATTCGGTTTTATGGATTTTGCATTGATACTCAAGCTGTGTGCGTCCGGGACTCCTGCTGAGCCAAGGCGCAAACGGCGGAAACAAAGGAGGCTGCGAAAATCAGGGGGGCTTTCATGGCGCCGGTTTTAGCGGCGGCCTTGCCTACCGACAAGGGAAAAATTCTGTGGTAAAAAAAACGGGTGAGGGAAACGCGATCAGACAGAGGGGCACTGCCGGTAAAGGCGCCAGCAGAGAAGCCCGGCCACGGTGGTGGTGACAAGGGAGAGTGACCTGTGACCTGTGACAAGTGACAAGTGGGGGAAGAGGCTCAGGAGAATCGTGATCAGGCAGCGGGGCGCTGCCGGTAAAGGCGCCAGCAGATGAGCCCGGCCACGATGGTGGTGACGACGAGGCCGATGCCGAATTCGTCGATCACCCACGGCGTTGGGCCGGTGTCGCGGGTGAGCGGGGTGAGGATCGACTGCATCCAGAGGTTATGGCTCCCATGCATGAAGGCAGCGGGCCAGAGGCTGCGCGAGCGGAGGGTGAGCCAGGCGAGCACAAAACTCTCGGCGATTACTCCCACCGTGAAACAGCCCAAGCCAAACCAGACCGGTGTTCCCGCGTTGTAATCGCCGAAGATGAGAATGGGATAGTGGAAGACGGCCCACATGCTGCCACTGATGAGGGCGACGCCGGGAAACCCGACGACTTTGGCCAGCTCCGGCACGAGAAAACCGCGCCAGCCAATTTCTTCCCCCAGCGCGCGGGAGGTTTTGCCGACGAAGCCGAGGGTGGCGGTGAAAAGAATAAATAACGGCAGCGCCACGGCCGGCGGCCAAGAGGACCAACCGAGCGGCTCAAGGACTTTGCGCAGGGTCGCCGTGTCGGCGAAGCCGCCGAGGCCGGTCAGCCAGGCGAAAAGATAAACCGGCACGATATAGGCCACCGGGATGAAATAGCCCAGCCAGGCGTAACGGGCCGGGCCCAGGCCCCATGGCAGGCTGCGCAGGCTTTCGCCGAAGAGCCATTTCGTGAGGAAAGCGGCCAGGGCCGGGCTCCACATGAGGCCGGTGTAGTAAAGGAGATTCCCCGCATCGAGGCCGACGACCCGGATGGCGAAAAGGCTGAAGAACCCGGTGAAGAGGAGGGTGAAGGCGTAAAAGCAACCGATCTTGCGCCACGTTCGCGACTTGGTTTCTTGCACGGCGGCGACCCTAGGGAGCGCGGGCGGGGAGAGTCAAGGGAAGTGACCAGTGACAAGTGACGAGTGACGAGTGGGGGATTATTGTTCTGCGGCCGATTGTGGTATCGGGGTTCAGTCGTGCCTCTTTCGCTCAAACTCGGTCTCGTTTACCTGATCTCGGAGATCCTCCTGACGGTGACGCGGCGCTCGCGCAGCCGGACGGGGACGAAACAGGATCGGAGCACGCTGCGGATGTTGTGGCTAGTGATCATGGTGAGCATCGCGGCGGGAGTGTTCCTGGCGCGGCATTACCCGGCGGCGGCATTGGCGCATGGGCGCGAGATCGCCTTGCCGGCGTCGCGCTTTTCGTCGCGGGACTGTTTCTGCGCTGGTGGGCGATCATCACGCTCGGGCGTTTCTTTACGGTGGATGTGTCGATCGAAAAGGATCATGAAGTGGTCGAGCGCGGCCCTTTC
>JACDAY010000052.1 GCA_013695195.1 Blastocatellia bacterium
GATAGTAGATCGCGTCGAGAAAATATCTCGCCGCCTGTGATTCCAAGCTTACCGCCAGGTCGCGAAGCGAGGAGCTGAAGTGTCCGATGACAAACACGAAAAAAGTGAGGAGTGCCGACAGAGAAGGTGACGAGAACGAGGAGAAAAGTATCGCTATTGCCGTAACGATGGTCAGCTCGAAAAATATCAGGACGATCGCCGCCCACACCGGTACGGCGAGATGCAATCCCTTCACCGTGGCGAGTGCAACCGTAACACCGACGCCCATGATCGCTACGTTCACCGCGAGCGTCAGACACAGTCCGAGATATTTACCGACAATAAACTCACCGCGGCCCACAGGTTTTGCGAAGATCGCAAACACGGTTCGCTTCTCGATCTCCTTGGAAACGAGGCCTATGCCGACAAAGATCGCGATGAAGGTGCCGAAGAGAAGCACGGCGTTAAGTCCGATGTTAACGATCGTCCGAGCCTCGTGCCCATCGGTTAGATCACCGAGCAATATCGCGCAGGCGATCAGCAGAAGGACAAAGACGACGAGATTATAGAGCACGCGATCGCGCACCGCCTCGCGGAAGGTGTTCTTTGCAATTGAGATTATCCTGTTCAAGAGAATTAAAAGTTGAAATGAATTGTATTGGGTTGAGAACCGAGCCGCGACCAATAGCGTCGCACGCAATATATTAGAACATTTCCGAGCCGCAGGTGAAGTGCCTTTCCGCTATTCGTTCGACGTTACTTTCACGAAAGAAAAACGCTGTTCCTCGGGATGCATGATGTATCGCTCGGTGGTGACGGCATAGATCGAGAGCTGTGGCTGAAGTTCCATCACCTGTATGTAGGATGAATCACGGGCAGCGAGATCGGAAACCCCCTTGGGTCCCAAGGCGATCATAGCTCGCCACGTCTTTGCCGAGCGTTCGTCGATCTTAACGGCCCGATCGAAGGCTGCGGCAGACTCGGCGTATTTACCGTTTCGCTCGAGCAACTCTGAATACCGAGCGAGGACGAAAGGAGATCGAGGATACAGGGCAGCGGCTTTTGCGATAGCCCGTTCCGCACCAGGATCGTCACCTGAGAGAGACAATGCGGTTGCAAGATAAGAGTAGTCCGCCGATTCGCCACGGCCGATCGTGATCGACTCCTCGAGTAGCGGGGCTGCTTCTGCGTAGCGTTTCTTCCGAAGAAGAAGCATTCCAAGGGTTCGACGAGGGTCAGGATTATCCTTATCGATCGCGGCGGCCGTTCTGAACCGTGCTGTTGCAGATTCGAGATCCTTGAGCTGATTGGCCTGCTGGGTCACGATGACACTTGTGAGTCGCGAGCCGGTGTAAAGGAAAAGAGCGAGGCAAGCCGCGATTCCGCCCACCAGCACTAGCCTGTTCACGCGGCGCACATTAGAGGCAGGCGCAGTGTTAGGCTCAGCCCGATCATTTAGCGTCGTCTTTGCAGCCACTGCGAGGACGAAGAAAAAAAGGATGCCGTTTTGCATGACGCGGAAAGAGTATGCGCTGACGAGGGAACTTGCGAGAAACATCAACAGGCCGACAACCGAAGCGATGGAATGCAGATCTCCACGTTTAACATTTCGAATGGCCCGTATCCCCATCAGGCCGACCCCGGCCATAAACCACAAGAAGATCATTCCGCCAACCAGGCCAAGCTCTGCCACGATCTGAAGGAACTCGTTATGAGCGTGTGCGACTATTCCGACTTCTCCGTGTGCGAGGTTAGGGTCGTCCGGATTCTTTATCGCGTACGCTTCGCGAAAATTGTTGAACTGAAGTCCGTAGTTATCGGCCCCGACGCCGGTGATCGGAGCGGTCCTGATCATCTCCAGCGAAACCGAACTCATTAGCACTCGGAAATTATTGCTATAGGCGGAACCTGCAGTGTCGCTGAAGCGCTCAACAATGGGGATCTGAGCGGATCCGGTAACGAGTGAAACGATGTAAAAGGGAACTGGGGCCACGGCTATAAACACTAGGCACAAAGCAAACTTTTTGCGGTATCGCTTAAAGCGTGAAAGAAGAAAGATCAGTGCCGCCATGGCAGCGAGTCCGAAGGCGAATAGCAACAAGTTGACGCGTCCGGCCGTTGTATAGACGAGGAGCCAGATAAGGACAACGGAGGCGATGGCGGCGTACCTAACTCTCCCCGACGAGCGCAAGACGAATACAAGCAAGAGCGGAAGCAGCGTTACGATCTGCTCGCCATACTTAGCATAACGCGCCCGAAATTGCGCATCGCCTTGAAACGCCGTCAAAGCAAGGTAATCGAGAACGGAAGGGATCGAGCAAACGACGATCACGATAGTGAATGTCTTAAGCAGTTTTTGGAAGTTCGTGCCC
>JACDAY010000054.1 GCA_013695195.1 Blastocatellia bacterium
AAACAGGGTCGCCGTCTGATCGTGCCGAACCCGCATGGCACTGACCTTGATTGGACTCTCGTGAAGCGGGTGCTGTCGCAAGGGCGAATAAGTCCCGAAGAATGGGAAGCAGCGCGCGAGTGAGCGTGTTCGTCCAAGGCGATCGTCATCCCGAATAAATGGGAAAATCGACGCTCGTAGAGCGCCGCTAACAGTCGGAGGACGCGACATCGCGCGTCCCTCCAGCTCCGATCTCCGACCTCGAATCTCTGACCTCCGTTTAGAGCATGTGCGGCATCGCCGGGATCTTCGTCAGCAAGCTGGCACAAAAGGTCTTTGATCTGTCTGCTGAATCAGTGGAATCCGCGTAATCCGTGGTGAAATGCAGCTTGGCTTAACCACAGATGACACGGTGGGAACGGATACTCGCCTGACAAAAATAGGACCGCGCATTTGCTGGATGCCGCTCCGGCCGCTGTTTCGGGTTAGTTCCCGGCCGACGCTCCTCGTGAATTGACGTTCGGCGAAATAACGGCCAAGATTGGCGGGAAGATATGAGCGCTCAGGAGATCATCGCCCAGTTACCCAAGCTGTCCGCGAAAGAGCGGGAAATGATTCTGAGCAAGCTAGTGAGCCTGGATACACCGTTTGAGCCCTCCCCAGCGATGGAACAAGCGATCCGAGAGGGCCTTCGCTCCGTGCGTGAGAGGACGTATTCCGCCGTCGAATTGCGGTCGCGCGTCGCTGAATGGACTGCGCGGTAGCCTATAGCGAGGCGTTGGGCCCTCTTGTGATTTAGCATTTCGGTGTTAAGATGCGTTTATGCGTACCACGCTTGATTTGCCGGATGAGTTGTTTCGGCAGGTAAAGGCCAAGGCGGCCATGGAGGGGGCAAAGCTTAAAGACCTCCTCACCAAATATGTCGAGAACGGTTTGCGGCAATCGCCCGGGACGACGCCGGGCAGCCGGAGCAAACTACCGGTGATAAGAGGCCGGGGAAAGCAACAGATTCCTCCGCTAAGCGGGCGGCGACAGGCGCAAATCCAGGAAAAGGAAGACCTTGCCAAGCTCAACCGATCTTTTGGACGCTAACGTCTGGCTTGCACTGGCCGTGGAAGCGCATACGCACCACGGCCGCGCAAAAGTGTTCTGGGAAAAGGAAGCTGCTCCTGTCACCGCGTTCTGCCGGATCACTCATCTCGCTTTCCTGAGGCATCTGTCGAATAAGGCGATCATGGGCCAGCAGAGACTGACGCCGCCGGAGGCCTGGGCCAAAGGCCGGCAATTTCTCGATTTGCCGGAGGTGACTCTTCTGGCCGAGCCCGCCGGTTTGGATAAGGCTTTGGAAGGACTTTGTCTTTCCGGCAATCCTTCTCAGAATTGGTGGACGGACGCTTATCTGGCCGCCTTCGCCAAAAGCGGCGGTCTGCGCATGGTAACTTTTGACCAGGGGTTTGCTTCTCTTGGGGGACTGGACGTTCTGGTTCTTAAAGCCTGACGAGGGGAGCAGGCGTGGAGCACTCTGCGGCTGACACAGCCACCGGTGTGCGTGCGGTTTCGATAGAGGTCGGAAGCCGGAAGCCGGAAGCCGGAGGTCGGAAGACGGAGGTCAGAGCTGAAATCAGCAGGCTTGTCCAAGCTCGGCAACGCCGCTAAGATGAGGCATGATTAAAACGGTCGAGGCAGTGATCGACGAAGAAGGCGTCGTCCGGCTTCTCGAAGAGGTTCGACTGAGCGGTTCGCGGCGGGCTTTGGTCACGATTCTTGATGAGGCGACGACAGTCGCTCCTTCGGAGACCGCGCTTCTGAGCGAGCGGTCGCTCGCGGAAGATTGGAACCGGACCGAGGAGGACGCGGCGTGGGCACACTTGCAGCCGGCGCAGTAGTGTTGGTCAGGTTCCCGTTCTCCGATTTGTCGGAGGCAAAACTACGGCCCGCGGTAGTCCTTGCCGACTGCGGAAGGGATGACTGGCTGCTCTGCCAGGTCACCAGTAATCCTTACTCGGATTCGCGGGCGGTGAAATTGACTGATTCGGACTTTCAAAGCGGCTCGCTTCGGACTGTGAGCTATGCGCGTCCCGCGAAGTTATTTACGGCCCATCAAAGCTTGATTGCCGCCCAAGTCGGGGTTTTGCGCGACGAGCCGCTGCAGCAGGTCATTGAGGCGATTGTTCGGTTGGTCAGTCGGTGAGTGGGCGGGGCAGCCGTGGTAAGGTTTTGCGGCTGACACTCCGAAAGTGTTCGCGAGCAGGCTATCCGCCGGTGTGCGTGCGGGTGAAGAAAAGTAGAAAGTAGAAAGTAGAAAGTTTGGAGAAGGATCTTGAAGCGCGGACGAAGCGATTTGCTCTTGGCGTGATCAAACTCGTGACGGCGCTCCCGCGCGGAATGGCTTCCGATGTCCTCGCTCGTCAGTTG
>JACDAY010000064.1 GCA_013695195.1 Blastocatellia bacterium
ATTATTCCGGGCTGGAACGAAGCGTTTGGCGCCGCTATCGGCGGGCACACGCCAACGGAATGGTTGTCGTTTATGATATTTTGGGCGATGAATATTTTTATCATTTATCGCGGGATGGACCTTCTCAGAAAGGTTGAAAATTGGGCGGCGCCGTTCGTGTTGCTGATGACGGCGATCCTGCTTGTCTGGATTCTATATCAGGCAGGCGGCGTCGGATTTTTATTGAACGAGCCGGGCAAATTCCAGACCTTCGGCGAATTCTGGCCGATATTTATTCCGTCGTTGACCGCGATGATCGGCTTTTGGGCAACGCTTTCGCTTAATATGCCGGACTTTACCCGCTTTGGCAAAAGTCAGCGCGAACAGGTTATCGGGCAGACGGTTGCGCTGCCCACGACGATGGTCGTTTTCGCTGCGATGGGTGTTCTGATTACGTCTGCAGCCGTCATTGTTTTTCCCAATGCAAATGCAGCCGAGCTTTGGGACCCGGTAAAATTGGTCGGCCAGTTTTCGCAGCCGCTCGTTGTTGCCGTTTCAATGTTCACTATCGTCGTGGCCACGCTTTCGGTCAACATTGCCGCGAATGTCGTTTCACCCGCAAATGATTTTGCAAATGCCTTCCCAAAATTGATTTCATTCAGCACCGGCGGTTTGATTACCGGAATTATCGGAATTCTGATGCAGCCCTGGAGGCTCCTGGCAGATCCGAGCGGCTATATTTTTTCATGGCTGTTAGGATACTCCGGCGGGCTTGGATCGATTGCCGGAGTTTTGATCGCCGATTATTGGATCTTCCGCAAAAAGGATTTGAATCTCGGCGACCTCTACCGGACAAGCGGCTCTTATTCCGGTTGGAACTGGCGGGCCGTTCTTGCAACGTTTTTAGGTTGCTTTTTTGCGTGGATAGGGTTGATAATTCCTGTGTTTCGCCCGTTATATGATTATGCTTGGTTTGTCGGTTTCGGCGTATCGTTTTTTGTGCATTTGGCTTTGATGCACGCATTTCCGCCGGTACGCGTACATCTCCATCCGCAATGATCGCGAACAGCGTTCAAAAATGTGGGCAACATGATTTTAGTTTGCTTTGCGGACGAGGCGTCCGCGTTACATCGGAAAAATATATGTCAAGAATAATTAAATGTGGCCTCATTCAAGCCCATAATGTCGCTCCGGCCGATGCGTCGATCGAGGAGATCAAGAAAGCCAATCTCGACAATCAGATGAAGCTTGTTGACGAAGCCGCGAAGCAGGGCGTTCAGATGCTTTGTTTTCAGGAGATCTTCACGACACCTTATTTCTGCGCCGAGCAGCAGACACGTTGGTACGAAGCGGTCGAAACAGTGCCCGACGGCCCGACCGTCAAGCTGATGCAGGACGTCGCTAAACAATACGGCATGGTTTTGATCGTGCCGGTATATGAGGAAGAAATGTCCGGAATTTATTATAATACTGCAGCCGTGATCGATGCCGACGGCAAATATCTCGGCAAATACCGAAAGACGCATATACCGCACGTAGCTCCCGGTTTCTGGGAAAAATTCTATTTTCGTCCCGGCAATCTTGGTTATCCGTGTTTTGACACGGCGTTTGCGCGGATCGGCGTGTATATCTGCTACGACCGCCATTTCCCCGAAGGCGCAAGATGTCTGGGCTTAAACGGTGCCGAGATTATCTTTAATCCATCGGCAACCGTCGCCGGACTTTCGGAGTATCTCTGGAAGCTCGAACAGCCTGCGCACGCCGTCGCGAACGGATATTTCGTAGGCGCTATCAACCGTGTCGGCATGGAAGCTCCGTGGAATATAGGTGAATTTTACGGCCAAAGCTATTTCTGCGACCCGCGAGGCCAGATGCTCGCCGTCGGCACACGCGATCAGGACGAACTTATCGTCGCCGATCTCGATATGGACAATATCCGCGAAGTCCGAAACACCTGGCAGTTTTTTAGAGACCGCCGGCCTGATGCGTATGGGCCAATCGTAGCTGATTAAACGGGCATTTCGATAGGAGACGGATAAGGAATAAAAATGAAAAGATCAAACTTAATTGCTATACTGATTTTGGTGACAACGGCTTTTATATCGGCTCAAACTAAGGCCTGATTTCTTCGCAGTTAAGTAAACGCATTGTGCATGAAAAGTCACCTCGGGTACGGCCAGATCGTGGCGGACTAAGGTTGTTAGAATATCTTCATGGAAGTTGAGAATAAGGAACAGGTCTTCAAACGGCTAAGCGAAAATCGAGAAGCTTTGAAGCGTTTTGGCGTTCGTCGCTTTGGCCTGTTTGGTTCCTTCGTCAAAGGCACACAGAATTCGAAAAGTGACATCGATCTGCTCGTTGAATTTAAACCCGGTCGTAAATCTTTTGATGGGTTTATGAATCTGGCATACCTGCTCGAAGAGTTGCTTGGACGTAAGGTCGATCTGCTTACACACGAGTCTCTAAGCCCGCACATTGGGCCGAAAATATTGGCCGAGGTCGAGTATGGCATTATTGATTGAGGAATATCTGCGGCATATTCTTGACGAGGCCGAGTTTCTGGCGGCAAAGACGTTGACGCTCGATGAGAATTCCTTTCTTCACGATGAAACGGCTAAACGTGCTTTTGTTCGAAGCATCGAAGTTATAGGTGAGGCGGTCAAGCAGATCCCATCTGAGATACGCATGCAGTATTCCGACATTGCATGGAAATCGATAGCGGGTATGCGTGACAAGTTGATCCACGAATATTTTGGTGTAGATCACGATATTGTGTGGGACGCGGTGATCAATAAAATTCCCCAACTTGCGGCAACCGTTCGCAAAATATTGAGCGACCTTTATGGCGAATGAATACTGCACACCACTCGATATCACCCAAATCGAGAAGAACTTCGCGGAAATTAACCCGGCGATGTCCGGGGCCGAGGCGCTTCACGAAGCAAATCGCTGTCTCTACTGTTACGACGCGCCGTGTATTCACGCCTGCCCGACGCATATTGACGTTCCTTCGTTTATTAAAAAGATCGCAACCGGGAATCTGCAGGGCTCGGCACGCGTGATATTTGACGCAAATCCTATTGGTGCCACTTGCGCACGGGTTTGCCCGGTAGAAGTATTGTGCGAAGGAGCGTGCGTCGAAAAAACGTTGCTGCAAAAGCCGATTGAGATCGGAAGATTACAGAGATATGCGACTGATTTTGCAATGGGGAAAGGAAGGCCGGTTTTCGAAAAAGGCGAACCGAACGGTCAGTCGGTGGGAATTATCGGTTCGGGTCCGTCCGGACTTTCATGTGCGGCATATCTCGCACGCCTCGGTTACGACGTAACGGTTTACGAGAGGAAACCGTTGGCCGGCGGACTTGACACATACGGAATGGCTGAATATAAAATGTCGCAAAGCGTTTCGCTGGACGAGGTTGAGCATATTACAAAGCTCGGTGTTAAGTTTTTACTCAACACCGAAGTCGGCAACAGGTCAGAACCGCCTGCGTTGACGGGTGGATTAAGCGCAGGTAACGGTAAAGCTCGTATCCACGAACATCAAGCAACCGAGACGCATGCGCTCCAGTCAGTTTCCTTCTCCGATCTCGAAGAATGGCATGATGCGATTTTCCTCGGAACAGGTCTCGGACAAACCAGTAAACTAAACATTCCCGGCGAAGAGCTTGACGGCGTTATAGACGCATTGGATTTTATAAAAAAGATCAAGACCCGCGATTGGAAATCGGTCCCGATCGGTACAACTGTCGCGGTCATCGGCGCCGGGAACACTGCTATCGACGCGGTTACCCAGGCCAAGCGGCTCGGTGCTGAAAAAGTCGTTATGGTTTACCGAAGAACTGAAAAAGATATTTCGGCCTACGATTACGAATACGAATTAGCAAAAAAAGACGGCGTCGAATTTGTGTGGCAAGCCGCCCCAATCGGCATTTTGTCGGATTCGGATTATATGCACGTTACCGGACTGCAGTGCGAGAAAACCGACGGCAGTTTGAAACTATTTGATATCCCGTGCGACATGGTAATAAAAGCGGTCGGCCAGACAAAAATGCTTTCCTTTTTCGAAAATGTCGCCTGTATCGCGGTTGATGAAAAAGGCCGCGTCACCATAAACGAAAATATGCAAACCTCGAACCCAAAAATATTCGCAGGCGGCGACTGTGCAAACGGCGGCGCCGAAGCCGTGGATGCCGCCCAAATGGGCAAGCTTGCGGCTCAGGGAATTCATTTGGCTTTAACGGGTGAAAGTGTTCGATTTGCAGGAGTGGTATAAGGCGTTTCTCGAAACCGGCACGGTATAAAAGGAGAGAAATTTAATGAATATTAACATTCGCGAGATGCGGCAGGATGACGCGGAAACATGCGGACGCATTTGTTACGAGGCTTTTTAGAAAACTGGCCGAGAGCCACACCTTTCGCCCCGATTTTCCAACGCTGCAACTTGGGTAAATAATGAGAATGACAAGCGGGACAAACAACTTATGGATATGATTTCCGGTTAAACGATAACTGAAAACTTGGAGGAAGAAAAATGGATACCCAAGCAATCGCAATAGAACAACCAACCGTCCCGCCGCAGGCCATTTTGCTGCAAATCGGGTTCGGTGCAATGATGACCCAGGCTCTCGGCGTTGCAGCCCGGCTTGGGATCGCCGATTATTTAAAGGACGGGCCGAAGTCGGTAGCCGAGCTTGCCGCCGCAACATCATCGCACGAAACCGCGCTTTATCGCGTGCTGCGGAGTTTGGCGGGCGCCGGTGTTTTTCGTGAAAGCTCGCCGCGAGTTTTTGAGAACACGCCTGTATCGGAACTGCTTCGTTCCGACATTCCGAATACGATGCGCAGCGGCGCGATTTTCACTGCGGAGCCGTGGCATTTTGACGTATGGGCCAATATGCCGGACAGCGTAAAAACCGGCGAAGCGGTTTGGAAACAGACTCACGGCACAGAGGTATTTGACTGGTTCGCCGAGAATGCCGATGCGGCCGAAATTTTTAATAAAACAATGACCGAGATGAGTGCCGGAGCGGCTCCGGCGGTAGTCGAGGCATATGATTTTTCCGGCATCGAAACACTCGCCGACATCGCCGGCGGTCACGGGTTCTTGCTCTCACAGATATTGAAGGCTAATCCTGAGATTGATGGAATTCTGTTTGATACGGTCGAAGTCATCGAGGGAGCTGACGCGCTGCTGCAAAACGAAGGCGTTGCCGATCGCGTAGAAAAAATCACGGGTGATTTTTTCAAAGAAGTTCCCACTGCCGACGCCTATATAATGAAGCACATCATCCATGATTGGGAAGACGAGAAAGCCATCACGATCCTGAAAAGCATCCACGCCGCTATGAAAGGTGACGGCAAAGTTTTGCTTGTCGAAACTGTCGTGCCGGAAGGCAACGAACCGCATATGAGCAAGATGATCGACCTCGAAATGCTGACCTCGACCGGCGGCATGGAACGCACCGAAGAGGAATATCGCGACCTTTTCGCAAACGCGGCTTTCCGCCTAAAACGCATCGTCCCGACGCGATCGCCGTTCAGCATTATCGAAGCCGTAAAATCGTAAACAAACCTTGTCGTCATAGATATCTTGATATATCCATACATATCGGTATAATTGTCTATGGAGTTCGAATGGGACCCGCGCAAAGCGGAAATAAATTTTCGAAAACACCGGGTACGATTTGAAGAAGCGGTGGAAGCTTTCTTCGACCCGAATGGTGTCGAATTTCTCTATGACACTTATTCTGACGATGAGATTAGATTTAGGCTGCTTGCAATTTCCTCAAAACTTTTACTTTTGGTAGGTTATACAGTTCGTCAAGAGGAAGTATTCAGGATAATTACCGCCAGAAAAGCTACTGCATTTGAGACGAGGTATTACAATGAGTCAAAATGATAAGGAAATGGTTTTTGTGCAGACCGATGAAGAATACAAGAAAGGGCTTGCAAAGGGATGGACCGACGAAGATATGCTTCGGCCCGGCACATACAAAGTTCGCCGCTCGCCGTGGGCTGAAAAACTAAAAAATAGCAATAAAGTGAAAGTCTCGATCTACTTGGACAACGACGTCGTGCACTTTTTCCGCAGTCGCGCCGAACAGCCAAACGCCGCACCGTACCAAACGCAAATCAATAATGAACTGCGCAAGGTAATGGAAAATGGCTCAGTGGAAACAGCGAAGGTTGAGAAGAATATTTTGAACGATAAGAAGTTTTTGAAGGCCCTGAAAAAAAAGCTTGAGGCAGTTTGACTCCGGCGACGGGGCAAAAAGCTTGAAGTTAGACGTCTCTTGTTTGCGACCGTTGAGGTGAACTAATAATAATTATGTACACTTGTGAGAAAATCGAGAATCGAATCATCGTCGGCTCAATAATTATCGGAGTCTTTATCACGTGACTTCTGGGACTGCCCACGGAGGCGCAAAACCGGGAGAAAAAGAAATCAGAGCCGATACCGACCATTGCTTTCATAAGCAGCCGTTACGACCCGGCGCTCATGCCACCGGCATGGCTGCTCGCCGCCGAGATTTATCTGATGAATCCAGACGGCACAAACGTCCGGCGAATCACGAATAACACGACCGGAGAGAACTTCCCTGCGATATCTCCTGACGGCAAGCGGATACTTTTTGAGAGTAACCGGCTGCGTAAAGAGTCTGATCCGACCAACTGGGTGAGCCTGTTTGTGATGAATGTTGATGGAAGCGGGGAATTTTCTTTGGTTCCCGGAAATTCGGCAACGTGGTCGCGTGACAGCAAAAGCATCGCTTTTCACGCCTCCGCGTCGGGCAAAGGCAAACTGATTTCGGGACTTCCCGGTGCCGCGGCAAACGACAGCGACATCTTTCTCTTAAACGTCGATGATTTTCTCAGTAAGAAGTCACCGGCAAGGAACATCACGAACAACCCCGACGCGGTGGACGACGACCCAGATTGGTCGCCGGACGGTAAGAAAATCATTTTTACGAGTCATTCCGTCACCGACGATCAAACAAATTCAGTAACAGCCGAGATCTACGTTATTGATGCGAACGGAAAGGGTAAGCCCCGACGGCTGACAAACAACACCGAAGAGGAACGGGCGCCGGATTGGTCACCGGACGGCAAGTTAATTCTCTATTCCTGCCGGAAAGGCGATGTCGTCGAGGGAAGATTATTCGGAACATTCGAGTTATGCGTCATGAATGCCGACGGCAGCGGGCAAAAACGGATCACAAACAACCGTGTTGCCGAGCTGACACCGTCATGGTCGCCCGACGGGAAACAAATCTTCTTTCAGAGGGCGGTCGGCGGATTGTTTGCCCAGCTCTTCACGATCAACGCCGACGGCACCGGCGAAAAACAACTTACGTTTCCTCCCGGATTTAGCGCTTTTCCGAGCTGGGGAAGGACGAAGGTGCAAACGAATTAAAAGCTGTATTCGTCGTCTTAAATCCGCGGCAAACACACTATGGCAGATCTAACTTCAAATTTCGCGGGAATAAAATCCCCTAATCCTTTCTGGCTGGCGTCGGCGCCGCCGACTAATATGGGGTCGATGGTGGAGCGGGCGTTTGACGCGGGTTGGGGCGGGGCGGTTTGGAAGACTTTGGGCGAGCCGATCGTTAATGTATCGTCGCGGCTGGCGTCTCTCGATCAGGG
>JACDAY010000081.1 GCA_013695195.1 Blastocatellia bacterium
ATTTCACGATTGGAAAATGAGTGGCAGCGTTTCGGGTTTAGCTGGCAAACCGAGAATCTCAGCACCGGTCGATCCAAAGGCTGAAACACGACCGGTAGGAAGTGGTTCAGATTTATCTAAAAATCAACGCAGCCAACTAGAAAAACGCATAAAATCCATCGAGTCCGAAATCCCCATCCTCGAAGCCGAAGCCGCACACCTCACCGCCGAAATGTCCCGCCCCGCCATCGCCTCGGACTATTCAAAACTCGCCGAAGTCACACAAAAACACTCCGAAACAGAAAAGCGTATACAATTGCTCTACGACGAATGGTCAACCGCCGCTGCTGAACAACTGAAATAGAAACCCGCATTCCTGTTCTTAGGCAAAGCCGGATGCCGAAATGATGGCCAGACGTGTGTCATCTATCAAAACCGAAAGAAGGATCGCGTCGATTATGCTTGACTACTAATATTCGGACAGTCTTGTCATCAACCACACGAAAGAGGAAATGATGAGGAAACCGGTTCAGGTTGACTCTTCGCAAATCTCCGACATGGCTCGCGTACGAATAAGGTCGGTCAGCGGCTGTCTTTCCACAATACCGAAACTCCGCGTAGAACTCAGCTGCCAGATCTGCTCCGACCGAGTTGTCGTAGTACTCCATTATCTCCAGCAGGTCGGAGTATACCGACGAGTTGAGTTCCAGCTTCATTTCCTGCGTGGACGGTTCGCAATAAGCGTATCCAATTGCTCCAGCGTTATCACCTTCGATGGATCTTCGTCCATCTCCCGGTCTCTCCTCAGAGCTTCCTCGATTTCGGCTTCGTCGATGAAATCTTCTGGCAACGATTCCCAAAGGCGCTCGGCAAGCTTCGCTCGTTCATTCTCGGGCAGGCTGAAGGCTAATTTTTCCACTTCTGCAATAACTGACATATTTATATTTTAACCTATTTTGTCAATAATTGTGAGCAGTTTTTCGTGCCCCTCGCGCGCGTCATCGCCTAGGCTAATCCCGTCATGCCCGCCTGCCCGCACAACGTCGAAAGCGAGTCCGAGCGTCGTAGCCCCCGGTGGTATTTCTGAGTTATCGTCAAGGGCTCGAAACTGCGGAATTGATTTTGCCGGGTCTTTGGTCCATTCTTTTCGTCAAATCGAAGGGAAAATCTTCAGTTTGGGAAATGTAGTTACAATATTACGACTCAATCCGATAATTCGGTGCCTCTTTCGTGATAATCACATCGTGAACATGCGATTCGCGGAGGCCGGCTGAAGTGATGCGGACGAACTTTGCGTTTTGCTGCAAGTTTTTTATGGTTTTACAGCCTGTGTAGCCCATTCCGGCGCGGAGGCCGCCGACGAGTTGGGTAACCATCTCGGCGATGGTACCTTTGTAGGCGACGCGGCCTTCTATTCCTTCCGGGACGAATTTGGAATCCGCCGAGGTTCCTTCCTGGGCATAGCGGTCGCTTGAGCCTTTTTTCATCGCTCCAATAGATCCCATGCCGCGATAGGTTTTAAAGTTTCTGCCCTGAAATAAAATAACCTCGCCGGGAGCTTCCTCGGTTCCCGCGAATAGCGATCCGATCATAATACAATCGGCACCGGCGGCGATGGCTTTTGAAATATCGCCCGAAAATTTTATGCCGCCGTCGGCTATGATCGGAACTCCCGAGCCTTTGGCGGCGTGCACGCTTTCGTGGATCGCCATAATTTGCGGCACGCCCGCACCGGTAACGACCCGCGTCGTACAGATCGAGCCGGGGCCGATGCCGATCTTTACTGCATCCACGCCGGCACTGATAAGTTCTTTTGTCGCCTCTGCTGTCGCTATATTGCCGGCGACAAGCTGTATCTCTGGAAATTTTGACTTTATTTTTTTCACGGCTTCGATAACGCGTGAGCTATGGCCGTGAGCGGTGTCGATAACGATGGCGTCGACACGCGAGTTGATCAGCTCTTGCGTGCGCTCCAGAAAATCGCCGGTCGCGCCGATCGCGGCCGCACATCGCAGCCTACCCAGATCGTCCTTTGCAGCTATTGGGAAATTTATAGCTTTTTGAATGTCCTTGACGGTGATCAAACCCTTTAAATGCCCATCGTCGTCAACGACGAGCAGCTTTTCGATACGATGTTTCTGAAGTTTGATCTTGGCCTCGTCCAGAGTTGTTCCAACCGGAACCGTAACGAGCGGCTGCGGCGTCATAACCTCGGAAACAGGAATGTCGAACCGCGTTTCGAAACGCAAATCGCGGTTGGTGATAATACCGACCAGCAAACCATTTTCGTCCACGACCGGCACGCCGCTGATCTTAAATCGGCCCATTATTTTCAAAGCTTCGGAAACCAAAGCGTTTTGGTGAATCGTTACCGGATCAACTATCATCCCGGATTCGCTGCGTTTCACCTTGTCCACTTCTTCGGCCTGTCGTTCGACAGCAAAATTTTTATGAATAACGCCGATACCGCCTTGTTGGGCAAGAGCGATGGCAAGCGAGGCTTCGGTTACGGTATCCATCGCGGAGGAACAAAGCGGGATGTTAAGCTCGATCGAGCGCGAAAACCGAGTCCTTGTGTCAACCTCGCCCGGAAGCACTTCGGAATAGGCTGGAACGAGCAAAACATCATCAAATGTTAAGCCTTCTTTTATTTCTTCAATATTCATAAAAATCAGAGTGTAATTTTGCAATCTCTGACAGGATGGAACGCTGATTTAACTCTGTGTTTAGTAAAAAACTTTGTGTTCTATGTATTTATAAAGAGTGGTTAACACAAAGCACACAGAGGGAAGACACAAAATGCACAAAGAAGAATCTTCTCCATCCTATCGCTTAGAAATTTTCATTATAGTTTTTTATACAAAAAAGCCCGCACTTTTTGCGGGGCACGATTGTAACGGAATCAATGTAACAATCCGTAAAAACATCAGCTCGTCAAAAGCTATCATAATAAATCTAATTTGGAGACGGCGGCCTTGCTGTGTCGACAGTCCTTGGCCGACCGACAACTATCGGCGTCCTGGTCGGTATCGGCGTTCCAATCCGAGCAGTGGAGGTTGCAACAGGTCTCGGCGCTGGTATGCCGCGCGTCTCCCCAGGCTGTGCAGTGGCCTGAGTGACGGGGCGCGTTTCCGCCGCCGGTGCGGATGTGGGAGCTTCGGTCCGGATTTCTGCCGTGTCAGGGGACGATTGCAGTCCATTCGACACGATTTCACCGCCTTGCCAAATTCGAGCAAGATTGCCGGGGTTGATTTCAATTTCTATGATCGCCCGTTTTGGATGGGTCGGCTGGGCCGGCAGCGTTATTTGCTTCCCATTGATCTTCAACTGCGCGAACCGGGCACGCGATTGCGAATAGCGCAGTTTCAAACTCTGTTTCGGTTCGAAATTCACCGGTTTGCCGGGAGAAATCAGAGCTACCGAACTTTTGCCATCCGTTACCGAGGTTAACGAAACCGCATCGCCGACGGCTTGAAACTCGACCATTAAACTTTCCATCGTTGGAATGGAACCCGGCGCCGGAACCGGATCGATAGGAGCTTCAATGTTCGTGTTCGGAACTGTATTCGCAGTGTTGGATACGATAGTCGGTTCGCTCTGTTGATTTTGAATATAATTGACGAGAAATAAAATCCCGCCTGTCATCAAACCTAAAATTATTACCGCAAAAATTATTGTCGGGATAATAGCCGAGCTCGGCTGGTCGTCAGTCAGCACTTCGGGGCGATATGACATATTACGCTCGTTTTCTCTGCCCTCATTTTCGATCACGATCGTCGAATAATCCTGTAAGGCTTCCTGCTCATCGACACCGACGTATTTAGCGTAAGAACGCACGAAACCTTTATTAAAAATGCCCCCGGGCAATGTCTTGTATTCGTCGTTTTCTATTGCTTCAAGATAAAGCGAAGAGATACGGGTTTGCTCTGCAACTTCGCTTATCGATATACCCCGCTCCAGGCGAGCCTGCCGCAATTTTTCACCAAGGGTTGATGACATGATTTATGGATTTTCCCGCCGTCTGGTTAAGTGCAAATTTATAATGGCCTTAATCTTGAAATATAGCGTCCTTACGCGGAAATTGTCAATTGTTTGAAACTGTTTATCGACTGATTACGGCTTGATTATTGCATCTCCGGCGTGTTAAGTTAAGGGTTTAATCAAGTCTTATTTTAAAATCTCAAAAGTAAACGACAAAGAGAGGAACTAACTATGAGTTTAGAAGCACTCGGAATGGTTGAAACGAAGGGTTTCGTCGGTGCGGTAGAAGCGGCGGATGCAATGGTGAAAGCCGCGAATGTTCAATTGCTGGGCAAAGAATATATCGGCGCCGGATACGTAACAATCTTTGTTCGCGGTGACGTAGGTGCTGTTAAAGCCGCAACAGATGCCGGAGCGGCGGCTGCACGCCGGGTCGGGGAACTGATCAGCGTTCATGTTATTCCGAGGCCGCATAACGAGGTCGAAAGAGTGCTTCCGAAGGGCGGGAAAGTTGGTTACAGCCCCGATGAAAAAGCTTTGCAAGGCGGCGGAGGCAGGCAGCTGAATCCGGGCGACGGCGGGTTATCCGCGACAGGAACCGGCCAGGGGAACAAGACTAGGACAAAGTAGGCAGATTGCAGCGGCAGTAAGCGGTAAGGAGGAAAACTGCGAATGCCACCTGTAAAGAATGGCTGATACGGATCAAATTGCGCTGCAGGAGGCACGGGACGCGGTAGAAGGCGCTCATCGTGCTTTTCTGGATGTTGCGAAATTTGATCAAGAAAAGATCGACCGTATTTGCGAAGCAATGGCTGCGGCGGCCCTGGCCGAATCCGCCAGACTCGGATTGCTGGCTCACGAAGAAACCGGCTTTGGAAAGGCGGAGGATAAGCGTGAAAAGAACCGTTTTGCCGCTGAGGACGTTTGGAATTACTTTCGCACTTTGAAAACTGTCGGCGTCGTCGGCGAAACCGACAGCATTGTCGAAATCGCCTCTCCGCGCGGCGTCGTGGCCGCGATCATTCCCTCAACAAATCCCACTTCGACGGCCATCTTTAAAATTATTATTGCCGTTAAATCCCGAAATTCCATTGTTTTATCGCCGCATCCTTCCGCCAGCAGGTGTATCGCCGAAACTGCCCGCGTGATGCGCAACGCCGGCGTCGAACATGGGCTTCCCGCTGAAGCCGTTTACTGCCTGACAAATTCCACTATCGAGGGCACGGAAGCTTTGATGCAGCACAAAAAAACAGCCGTTATTCTGGCGACAGGCGGCATCGGTCTGGTCCGGGCGGCTTATTCTTCGGGCAAACCCGCGTTTGGCGTCGGCCCGGGAAATGTGCCGGTTTTTATTGAACGCACTGCCGAAATTCCCAAGGCTGTTTCCGACATTTTGCTGAGCACCTGTTTCGACAACGGCACTATTTGCGCTTCTGAGCAGTCAGTTGTCGTGGATGCGCCGGTCGAAGCTCAGGTTCGTGCAGAATTCAAGAATCAGGGCGGTTATTTTCTTGATCAAAACGACGCAGATGCCGTTGCGGGCATCCTTTTGACGCCGCAACGAACGTTGAACGCTGCAATCGTTGGAAAATCGGCCGATTACATTGCAAATCTTGCCGGAGTTTCTATACCGAGCGGCACGCGCTGTCTGCTTGCGGATTGTGCAGGAGTCGGACGCGATTTTCCATGGTCCATCGAGAAGCTCTCGCCGACGCTCGCATTTTTTGTGGCGGAAGGCATAGAAAACGGAGCTAACCGATGTGAGGAAATTTTGAAATTTGGCGGCATGGGGCACACCGCCGGAATGCACAGCCAAAGCCGCGAGGCCGCTGTACGTTTCGGAGGCCAAATGCCCGCGTCGCGTATCGTAATAAATTCTCCGACGACACACGGCGCAATTGGATTTTCCACTGATCTCCCGCCGTCGATGACGCTCGGCTGCGGCTCTTGGGGCGGAAATGTAACATCTGATAACGTTTCGCCGATCCATCTGATGGATATAAAAAGGGTCGCCTTCGAGACAAAGCCGGTAAAAAAGACAATGGACAACGCACAACGCACAATGGACAGTGTCCCTCAACCATCGGCAGCTGGTCGGCAAGCTGTAAAGCGTGAACAGATCGCGGCGATCGTGGACAAATTTCTGAGTGAGAAATTTGCGGAGTTTCCAGAGTCGAATGAGGTTACTGCATTAACTAATGGCTTAATAAAGCAAAATGCCGAAGTGAGTAACGATTCAGAAATTTTGCCACCGGATTCTCCTGTGAAAACGATAATCCATGAATTGCGGCCGCAATCTTTGACGGAAAACGGCGTTAGGCATGAGCCTGTTGATTTTGTAAGTGAAACCGATGTAAGGGCAGCGGTCGAGAAAGGTGAAAAGATCTATATAACAGCGAAAACGATCCTGACGCCTTCAGCGCGTGATCTGGGCGAGGAGAAGGAAATTTTTGCCCGCGTTTAAGCGTTTTGGCTGGATTATTTATAATTCAGGGCGAGAGCTTTTATGATTTTCCGCCGTTATCCGGGCAAAAATGAATTTGGTTAGCAATGTCTAAAACCGCAGTAAAGAAATTGTTTTGCAAAAGCTGCAGCGCGGATGTGCGCGAAGCGTCAGCGTTTTGTTACAATTGCGGCGAATCGGTTTCGGGCGGGCGTTTTGACCAAATTCGGAATCACTCAAATTTGTCCAAAACCGGCCAGGCGGAAAATATCACTGAGCCGGTAATTAGTAACGAAAAGCACGTTGAATCCGTATATACGAACGCGAAATTACAGACCGCCATTGATTCTAAAGCAGAAAAAATAACGAAACTTGAATCGGTGTCTGCTTTGCGAAGAAGGACTAAGTCTTTTAAAAGAAAACCCGTCGAAGTAGTCTGGGTGGAACGCGGCGACTCAGCGACAATGTTTATAATTGTCTCGGCAGCTTTAACCCTGTTCGCGCTGCTTTTGCTGTTTCTTGCTTTTTATCTAAGATGATATAAGAAGATCGTGATATCAATCGTAAATTTCGACAGTTTAATAAAGAGTCTTGGTTAGTTCTGATCGGGACAGCAGAGAGAACACAGTTTTAAATTAATTGTTCGCGAAAGATTATTATGCAAGCACTGGGAATGGTCGAATGCATGGGCCTTGTGGCGATGATCGAGGCTGCCGACGCCATGGTTAAAACGGCTAATGTGCAGCTTGTCGGATATGAAAAGATCGACGCCGGGCTGGTGACTGCGATCGTACGCGGCGAAGTCGGAGCGGTGAAGGCCGCAGTGGACGCCGGTGCATCCGCAGCTGGGCGGATCGGGACGGTTACGGCGGTACATGTGATTCCCAGGCCGCATGATGAGGTAACCAACGCTCTTCCAGTCATCGAAACGGGTGAAACAAATCGAAAGAAGATATCAGGGTCGATGCCGGAGAAATAGTTGGCAGTAGCAGGTGCGGTTGGCAGAAAGCAGCTGCGGTTACGATTTCTTTTTTTAAAAGCTTTAGTCGAAAAATCTAGTCCTGTTTATTAAAAAAGTAGATTTCAAGAAAAGAATTAAATTGTCTTCTGCTTACTGACGGTGCCAACTTCTGCCTATTGAACTTTCTTGGCGGGAGCCAGAGATTGAACCGTCGCCCCATCATTTTCGGCTGTTCTGCCGGCGCGGGTGATGGCGATGCGTTTCTGTTTATTTGGGCCGTCATCGACCACAACCTTAATATTACGGAATGTCCCGTCGTTTTTATCATTCGAAGGTATGTAGCCGATCGAATACTGAACACGAAGCTCGCTGCCTATTTCTTTAGCCAAGCCGCTTAATTCGTTTGTCCCGGCAGGAAAATAAGCCTTGCCGCCTGTCTCTGTTGCCATTCTTTCGAGAAACGCCTTTGCCTTTCCCTGCGGGCTTTTTCCAATAAAACCGCCCTCTTTACTTAAGTCGCCAATAAACCCTATCGTATAAATCTGAACATCGGTTTCTCTTAATAATTCGAACAACTGTGCTTCGTTATAATAGCTGTCGCGGTCTTCGCCGTCGGAAACAATGACGAGTGCGCGGCGTTTCCGGTCGTCTTTTCCTTTCTCCTGCTCGTATTCCGCCACCTGTTTGGCTGCAAGATAAACGGCGTCTATGATAGCGGTTTGCCCGCCTTCAATAAACAGGTTTTCGAGGGAGTCATTAAGGTCGGTTTTATTTGCGGTGAATTGCTGCTCGATACTTATCTTGTCGCGGCTGACGAAGCGAATGATACTCGTCTCATCATCCGGCTTGTTTGTATTCACGAGTATCTTGGCGGCTTCGACCACTTTTTCAAGCTGCGAGCGGAGCGATCCGGAATTATCGATCACAAGAGCATAATTCGTCGGGACTTCGGATTTCGAGAAAAATTCTATTTGCTGCGGAATATTATCTTCCAAAATTTTGAATTCGCCTTGCAGCAGGCCGTTTATCGGACGGTTATTTCTATCTATGACGCGGACGTTCAGATTGACAAGCTCGGTATCCACTTTGAGCACTTCATCTTCTTCGTTGATTTTGGGTGGAGTGGCCGAAGTTTTAGGCGCGGTCAAAGGCGGCGTAGGCGATACGGCCGCGGATACGCGCGTCCGGGCCCCGGTGGCAGGAGTTTGCGCATTTGTGAGGTTAGCTCGATGCAGCACCGAAAATAGCGTGAGGCACAAAATCGCCGGTAAAAACATCAACGAAAATCTTTTCATAATTCTTTTACAAAATCTCTAGCGATAATTGGAGGCCGGGGTGGCGTAATAACCTTCGCGGCCTCTGACCGTTAGACGCGGCAATCCGCGTGGAGGGTTGACCTTAGTTTTTACCTTTCTCCATTTTCCGTCGGGCTGAAAGTCATTGGGCGTATATCCGATCGAGTACTGGTGGCGAAGCTCCAGGGCAATACGCTCGAAAATCTCGTCCATTTCAATATCGCTGGTTGGATAAAACGCCTTTCCACCGCTGACGGAAGACAGCTCATCAAGAAAAGCCTGTCCCTGCATACCAAGCTGGCTTCCCGCATCGCCACCGTTAGTTATCCCAACGGCATATGTTACGACGTCGGATTCCTTCATCAAACGCCGGACTTCGCCAAAATTATACCGCGAGGAATTGTCTTGTCCATCGCTTATTATCAGTAAAGCACGCTTTTGATGAGCGCCGCGGGTAACGCGTTCGAGCCCGAGATAAACAGCATCGTAAAGCGCCGTATTTTCCTTGGGTTTTACCAGTGTGAGCTTTTCGAGCACCGCCTCGCCGTTGCGTGTGCGGTCGAGAAGCATCTGTGCCCTGTTATTAAATGCTATAAGAAAGTATTCGTCCGACGGATGGCTTGTATTAATAAATCTCTCGAGAGCCTTGCGGGCTTTTGCGATCTTGTCCCCGCTCATCGATCCTGAAACGTCAAACAAAATTCCGACGGAAACCGGAGCATCGCTGTCACTGAAAAAAGTAATTTCCTGCGGCTGATTATTATCGAAAATAGCAAATGCGTTTTTTGGGAGGCCTGACACAAGACGTCCGTAAGGATCGGTAACTGTTAGTGTAAGCGTTACCAGATCAGTCTTGACCTTCTCCGGTTCCCTGGCTGAATCATCGTCGTCCGGCGGAGTTGGCTCCGGCTGCTGGGCGTGAATGCTAAGAGAGCTGAGCATTAGAATGCAAAACAAAAACACAAACCGATGCAAGTTACCGCAACGGTTCGAAATTTCTAAACCAGCAACATACATAGCTTAAGCTCCAATTTAAGGGACACTAATATTATATTAGAAAACTAACTCAACTTCCGCAAGATATTTTTTTCGATGTGCGGGTGATCAAAATGGTTGTTTGCTGCAACCTAATTCGTTATCATTCATTCGGCTGCAACCTTTGCAGTTTTGCTGCGTGTTATAATTCTGTAGTGTGTTCGTTTGCAATCTGTACTATCCATACAGTTCACATTATTTAGACTACTACTGACAACTGACCATCGACAACTGACTACTTTTTATGGAATACATCTGTCGCTTAGGAACGCCGTCCGGCGAAGTCATCACTCGAATTGTCGAAGCAGCCGGCGCCGGTGATGCAAAAGTGCAGCTCGAAAGGGAAGGATTTAAGGTTTTCGCGGTTTCCACCAACGGAGGCGGCCTTTCCTCCGTTTTGTCTTTCGGCGGCTTGAATAAAAAAGGCCGGATCAAACAGTCGGACTTTCTTTTGTTCAACCAACAATTGTCAGCACTGCTTCGCGCCGGTATTCCGGTTCTACAGTCGATAAATCTCTTGAAAAACCGCTCAGGTTCCGCGAATCTTCGCGACGTGCTCGTCGATGTAGAGGAAAAGATCAAGAGCGGGGTTCCGCTTTCGGAAGCCTTCGAAGCACAGGGTATGTTTCCGAAAATTTATACGGCTTCAATTCTTTCGGGCGAAAAAAGCGGTGCGCTTGACGACGTTTTGCTCCGTTTTGTCGATTATCTAAAACGAAGCGTAGGCGTATCCCGGAAGCTGCGAGGCGCATTGGCATATCCGGCGTTTTTGCTTGTAGCGTCCGGATTTATGGTCGCGTTTCTAACGCTTTATATCGTCCCGCGTATGTCGGACCTATTTAAAGGTTTGAGCGCAAACCGCGGCCTGCCGACCGTTACGGTCGTAGTGCTGGCGCTTTCCAGCGGCGTGGCAAACAATATCTGGTGGCTTCTGCCCGCTCTTTTGATCGTCCTCGCGGGTTTATACATCTGGCTTCGTACCGATGGCGGCAAGCTAATGCTTCATAGATTTTTGCTGCGGCTGCCAATTGCCGGTAAGTTGATAAAAAACATGGCGACGGCGCAGCTTTCGCGTTCGCTTTCGACACTGCTCTCCGGCGGAATTACTGTGCCCGATTCGTGGGAGATCGCATCACAGGCATTGAATAATGTTGAACTGCGGCGGCGAAGTCAATCGGTATCACACATGATTCGCGAAGGACGCGGGTTTACGGAAGCGCTTCAAAAAGCGGAATGGATACCGGAGCTTGGCTTGGATATGATCGGGATCGGTGAAAAATCCGGTAGCCTGCGCGAGATGCTTGATGAAGTCGCGGCTTTTTACGATGCAGAAGCCGAGGTTCGGCTCGACCAGCTTACAACTCTCCTCGAGCCTTTGATTTTGGTATTTATGGCTGGGATCGTGGTGGTGATACTTCTCGCGATTTACCTGCCGATAATTCAGACGATATCGTCAGGGCCGACCGGAGGACGCTGATAAATATGTTGACTATAGAGGGAACTTATAAAGACGGCAAGATAGTGCTCAACGAAGCACCCTTGGAATTGACTGAATCGAAGGTTTTGGTAACCTTTTTACGGCCCATTCAAATTGAT
>JACDAY010000087.1 GCA_013695195.1 Blastocatellia bacterium
CTGATTAGTTACATCGCATGGCAACACTAGCGAATCCGGTAATTCGGACGCGAGTTTTTCGACGTTCTCCTTCAAACGCTCGCCCTGATATGTGAAGGCCATTTTTGCTCCGCGCTCGGAGCAAGCAGCAGCACACGCCCAAGCGATCGAACGTTTATTAGCCACGCCAAAAATCATTCCGACTTTATTCTCGAGCATAAATCTCTTGGTACTGACCCGCTCAGTCAGTCACGTAAATCTTTTGAAGCGCTTCGAAATCGAGCAGGCGAATATCTATATCAACCGGAGTGTCTGAAAATCTTTTAGAGTTGAGGACCGAGCGAAGCCGATCTCCATCTTGCGGCGTAAGCTGCGTGACCAGGACCAGCATCAGCCTGACCTTCATTCCGATCCCCGTTTCGCCGAACGTTCTTTTTACTAATGCGATTTTGCGCATCATCGCGTCTATTTTTTCCTGCCTTATATCCGGTGTCACCAAAAACGCGACCTCAATGCAGCTTATCACTCCGTCCTTAACCAAAACAGCGTCGAACGGCGCTTTTCCGAGCGTTACATGCCGCATCAAGGGAACGTTTTCTTCCTGCTGGATCTGACGCATCGCAAGATCTTCCGCGACGATATATGCTGATTGGAGATCGCTGATCTGCTCGGATTCCACTTCCAGTACCTTAGAAAGCTCGAGGACTTCAAGATTCAGGTTTTGCCGCTGAACTTCGGGAAGGGCAGTCTCCCACGCAATGCGTTTTTCATCATTTTCGGCTGACAGCGTTTTGATTTTACTAAAATTAACATACGCAAACCCGCCGAGCCCGCCGATAAGAAACAGAAATATCGTAACCAGCGGCCAATTTTGCGAGAAAAATGCCGTAATCATGCCAGCGGCTGAACATACTAGAACGAGCCCGGTAAGAACCGAGAGTAATACCTGCGAATCCCGCCGTGCAAAGGTTGCGAGAGAGCTTTCGATTTGTTTTGCCATTTTTTTGGGTGAGTCGTTTCTGGTTGAAACGATGATACGACAAAATTGAAAAGGTTTCTAATTTGCGGACGAAGCTTTTTCAAAGGGTATTTCCTCAAAATGAGTCATTCGTTTGAAATCGCGAAAACGTTGATTAATTTCGGGGTAGTCCAGTGCATCAACACGCTCGGTGCCGAACTTTTCGACGTTAAACGAAGCCATCACCGAGCCGTATATCATCGCCCTTCTCAAAGTGTCGTCCGAAACCTCGCCCTGGCTCGCTAGATAGCCCATAAAGCCGCCGGCAAATGTATCGCCTGCGCCGGTCGGGTCGAAAACGCTTTCCAATGGGTAAGCCGGAACCGAGAATAGTCCATTCTTTGTAAACAGCGTTGCTCCGTACTCACCGCGTTTGATCACGACCGCCTTTAACCCAAAAGCCATAATTTTCTTTGCAGCTTTGTGTATGTTCGGCTCGTCGGTCAATTGGCGGGCTTCAGCATCGTTTATGATAACGCAATCCACAACTTTTATAGTTTCGATGAGCGCCTCCTTCATCGACGAGATCCAGAAATTCATCGTGTCCATCGCCACGAAATCAGCTTTGGGGCATTGCTCGCGGACTTGCTTTTGGAGCATCGGCAGGATGTTGGCAAGAAAAAGAAATCTCTCATTTTTGGATTTGTCCGAGAGCTTTGGATTAAAGGTTTCGAATACGTTCAACTGCGTGTCGAGCGTGTGCGCCGTGTTCATGTCGTAATCGTAACGGCCGCTCCAAAAAAACGTTTTGCCTTCCGGTACGATTTCAATATCGTCCGTGTTTATCGAATGACGCTTGAAAACTGCCCATTCATCTTCTCCGAAATCGCCACCGACCACGCCGACAGCGTTTACATCCGTAAAAAAACTTGCCGACAGCGCAAAGTGCGTAGCGGCGCCGCCGAGTACTTTGTCTCGTTTGCCAAAAGGCGTTTCCAATGCATCAAACGCAACCGAGCCAACAACTGTTAACGACATTTATTAAAAGTGCTCCTGTTAAAAACCGATATTGTAGAGATTATTTGAAATTGTTCAAATCGCAGGCTCAATTCCTAGTGGATGCCTGATATGTGTTTAGTTTACACGCCAAGGCGGATTTTTACGATTCTCTCCGGCATGAAAAAGGCAGATTTTGTTGGAATTCGGATCCGCGAGGTAGGCTTGGCGCCATAGCCAGGGACGATCGGCCGGGTCTTCGTCGAATTCGAGTCCGAGTTTCTTTAGTTCCGTTACCTTTGCATCCAGGTCTTCACATTCGAAGTATAACACGATATTCGGGTTCGGAATTACATTTTCCGCAATATTTACCGACAATGTCGAATCGCCGTCCGGGCATTTGAGGCGGGCATAACGCGGCAGGGAATCGACAATCAATTTGAGGCCGAGCTTTTGATAAAACGCAACCGTTTCGACAGGCTTTTCGGAGTGGATGGTAACCTGATTGAGGTTCATTTTGATGCCTGAAGTTCTTTCAGGATCTTTTCGGCCTCGTCCTTATAACGGCTCTGCGGGTTTTTTTCGATCATAAGAGCGAGATATGCGGCGGCGTCTTCGCGCAGCTTAGCCGGGGCAAATTTATCTTTTTCTTTTTCGAGCTTCAGATTGACCTTCTGTTTGCCTTTGTTCTCGGACAAATAGTAGCTGCTCACTCCGGCAAGATAGAGGAATTCTTCCATTTTAGAAAAAGTAGGATACGCTGCGTATGT
>JACDAY010000132.1 GCA_013695195.1 Blastocatellia bacterium
CTTACAATTAATCTTGCACAGGAACAAAAGTTTATTAAGCAGATTGTTTTCGCGTGGCTGAGTGGAACTGGAATTACAGTTTTAGGTTCGATTTTGGGATTTTCTCTTTTTTATCTCGGATTCAACCTGGAAACCGGCGGGAATTATTTTCTCCACATTTTAGGAACAGTACCGCCAGGAAATTATCCGCGTATTCACTCGTTTTTTGCCGACCCAAACATGTTGTGTAATTTCTTAAATGTCAGTCTTCTACTGGCATTGCTGGCTGATAAAATGGGTTGGGTAAAAGAGACGCTCTCAAAACTTCTTCGGTTTGGGATCTGGTTTGCGGCATTTTTCACACTTTCCCCGGGGCTGGGAGGAATTGTGCTAAGCACCGCTGTATGGTATTTCGTTTTGTTCAGGGATGCGGGTAAACTGGTGTTATCAAAAATTGTTCTACTCGCCGGAATATCTTTTGCCGCTTTTCTACTCGCTATTGCCACAATCTCACTCGATACATCGAACACGGATCAGGATTTCTTACTTCCTTTAACCAACATCACATTGGAGAGTTCGGTACGAGTTTTAGTTTGGCAGAACTCGGTAAACAAGTCTCTCGAAAATCCTTTTTTTGGAAAAGGGACCGGGGCCGATGTTGCATTGGTTCGATATAAAACTCTGGCTGGTACTAACCACATACTAATGGATGGTCATAACATTTTGCTCAACATTTTTGGGCAAACCGGTTTGTTCGGCTTGATTGCTTTTGTCTGTCTAGTTGCCCACTTGATAAGCAGACTCCGATTTACGTCAGGTCATTACCATACTTTATTGGCATTATCGTGCGCCTTTCTCGGCGCCTTTCTCTATCAAGGCCTGACGGGTTCATTCGAGGACGCTCGCCATCTCTGGGTCGTGATTGGGTTGATTATAGTGATTTCAACGGAGATTCGGCATCCAGCGGGTAAGGGGCATGCAGGGGATTCACTCTCCAATTAGCTCAAAGACCGCAAGAGTGATTCACGCATTTCAGCTGCGGAAATCCAACGGGCATTCACGCGCTTGGCAAGGGCCGTTTCAAACACGGCTGCGACTTTGGCCGGAACTTCCGGAACTCGCGCGGAGATAGGAATTATAGGCTTTTCGAAAATCGCTCTTACGGTTTCCGCGATTCCCGCGTTCGCGCCGATATCGAGTGCGTGCGCACCCGTGAGAAGACTGTAAGCTGTCATGCCGATCGCATAAATGTCCGACGGAGGCCGGACTTCTTTAAAATCCCGGACCTGTTCCGGCGGCATGTAAGCGATCGTACCCGCAACATCTCCAACCATCGTAACGCCGCTCATTCCTGTTTGTTTATAACTCTTTGATAATCCGAAATCAGTCAATTTCGCGTGAGAATCCGGAAAGTCGCCGTCAACCAGAATGTTTTGCTCCTTGATATCCCGATGGACAAAGCCCCGGCCATGAGCGAAATCCAGCGCAGACAGTGTTTGTTCGATAATTTTTACGACTTCCTTGTAATTGAGCTTGCCGCCGCGATATTTGGCAAGTTTTGATGCGTCCATTCCGCTGACGTATTCGGTAACGAGATAAACTATGCCGTTGTGAGTTCCGTGCTCGATGTAACTCACGATATGCGGATGCCGAAGCGAAGAAGCAACTTCGATCTCACGCAAAAACCGTTTTAGCGATTGATCGCTGACCGCAACTTCCGGCAAAAGGGTTTTGATCGCCACCGCACGTCCGTCCTTTTCCGAGCGGGCAAGCATTACGCTTCCCATTCCGCCCTGGCCGAGGACGCGCATCATTTGATAATTCGGGATCGGCTGTGGATTCTTCTTTAGTTTGTCGCGGCAATCATCGCAAACGAAAGAAAGCTTTGCATCGGGGCGTGACGCTTCGGCGCTGGACGGTACACCGCAGTTCAGACACAGCACGGTAATCAAAGACGGCTCTGTATTATCAGAGATTCGAGGTTTGGACGAAGAGTACGAAGTAACATCTGCGGCTACGCCTACTTCAAGTATAGTTTCGCCGCCCTGGATGCGGTCACCCTGCTTTAAGTGAGCAGTCTCGACACGAATTCCATTTACAAATGTGCCGTTGGTTGAACCCAGATCGCGTAGAAAGCATGCCGGCGGGGCGATTTCGAGAATGCAGTGGTGTCTAGAAAAAAAACGGTCGTGCGGAAGGCAGAATTGCGCATCTTCACTCCGCCCGATCATAAAAGTGTCGTGCTGTTCGAATGTGAAATCGCGCCCGGTTTGTGGCCCTGCGATGACATGCAATGTTACACGCATTTACAAGAGTATAGTTAATTTGATGTTATCGCGCCACTTATCCGAATATCAGGAAAATTAACGATGCCAGAAATGTAACTATCCCCAGAACCATCCCGGCGACAGCCATCCCGCGGCCGGTGTATTGGTTAGGGTCTTTTTCGGCGTTTCTCATGCCTAAAACTCCGATAACTACGGCGGGAAGACCGAGCCATATGCCGCCCTGGCAGCAAACCAGAACCACCGACGCAAGCCCGAGGGACAACGCGATGTAGGGCAAAGTTTGATTGCGGGTTTGGTCGTACATGTTCATTCCAACTTGTTGATCGCCGTAGACAGGGCTTTGGCTTTGCCACGGAGCAGGTGGTGAATGCACTTCCCGATCCATCTGATTAGTATCACGCGGCTTATTCAAAACGACGGTCGGCGAGTCATCCATAAAACCCTGCGGCCGCTCGCCCGGCAATGGTCGAGGAGCGTCGTCAGCCAGATAGGCAAGAAGCTCGCCGTCTTCGAGACAAAAATTGATGGCGGCATCAGAGTATGTTTGCCCGCAGCGGGGACATCTTTTCATCGTCAGATTCCTATCGCAATGTGAAAGTTAAATCTTTAGAGTCTTGATATTATACGCATATGAACGAAGGAATGCGATCACAAGTTCCGAGTTCCAGACTACGTCTTTCGAGTTAAGAATTGAGATCCGTGCATTGAAAACTTTGAACTCGGAACTAATTTAGAGTGTATCCGCATCGGCCGCAGAATTTTATATTTGGCGCATATGATTCATTGCACCGCCGGCAGATTCGCTCGGCTTGGGGCGGCAGATTTAGCTGATGATTCTGTAAATAACCAATTGCTTCATTTTTGGAAGCTCCTGTATTGAGACTAATACTCAGACCGCACCGACCGCAGAAACGTGAATTTTCAGGCAGCAAATTCGAGCATCGGGGACAGGGAAACGCATCTGGCGATTCGCCCGCACTGACTTGATTGAAGGAACGACTGCCGCAGCGGCCGCAAAACCTAACTCCCTCCGCAAAGCGCGAGTTGCAATTCGAGCATGCAACGATTCCGGGCATCAAGCTGGAATGAACGTCGCCGCTGCTGCTTCCTTGCGACGGTTGGCTGTCCGCTGCTCGAACGGTTTTTAGATGGGCCTGAATTACCTGTTCATTGGCGCCTTCGCGAATCTCGATTACGCGTTCGTCGTCGCGTTCGCCCGGCTTGGACACCCGTAAAATATGCTGACCCGCCGGAATATCGTTCAATACTACACGTCCAGAACTTCCTATACTTCCCTTTCGCTCGTCATCGACGTAAACTTCGGCATTGACAGGAGCCAGAACCACAAGCTTTGAAATACCTGAGCGTCTGCCTTCCACGACGTCTTCTGCTGCCCGTTCCAATTGGGTAATCCAATCCGAGACCGTCACCGGACGCTTTGCCGCCTCAATTTCAAGAGACTGCATGATCACCCTTTCGACATCAACCGGAATGTCCGATCTGATCGAGGAAAGCGGCGGCGGCTTGTGCATTATTTTCTGCATCACAAGCTGCATCATATCTCCAGTAAAAGGAGTTTTCCCGCCGAGCATCAGATACGCAATCGTGCCGAGCGCATATATGTCCGAGCGAGCGTCGACACCCGTTTCCGGCTGCATCTGTTCCGGCGACATAAATTCCGGCGTCCCGATTATGCCGCGTGATGATGGTGTTGCGTTCGAGCTGAAATCCGTAACGGTTTGATTGATGATTTTTGCAAGTCCGAAATCGCCCACTTTGATAAAACCGTCGCCGCCCTTTCCCTTCTGCATCAGGAAAATATTTGCGGGCTTTAGGTCGCGGTGCAAAATCCCGATGTCATGCGCGGCATCGACGCCATCCGCGATTTGCCGCAATATTCCCACCGCACGCTTGACCGGAAGAGTTCCCTCCCGCCGCAGCAGCTTGTGTAGCGTTTCGCCCTCGACATATTCCATTACGAGATAAAATATGCCATCAGATGTCTCGCCGAAATCGGTAACGCTTACAGTATTCGGGTGTTGTATCGACGCTGCCGCCTGAGCTTCACGTTCAAATCGTACAATCGCCTCTCCTTCCTGAAGATCGTCGCTGTTCAGGATATCCTGCCGAACTGTTTTTACCGCAACTTTCCGCGTAACAAATTTTTTGTCATCCGCGAGATACACTTGTCCCATTGCGCCTCGGCCGAGACGGCTTACAAGAAAATATCGTCCCGCAAGAAGCTGTTCGCCGGGCAAAGAAAAGCGCGTGGCAGTCTGGTCCCGCGGGCAGATGCTCACTTCATCGCCGAAACATAGCTCGCACTTTGGACATTCCTTCATTCGTCTCTATTTTGAAGGAAAACGGGACTTTAGCCAAACGTCGGGCGCTCAGCGCAGCATTTTCCGGTTTTGGACTTTGAATTTCTTTATTGTTATAATTTTTGAGTTTTCGGGTCGTTAGCTCAGTTGGTAGAGCAGCGGACTCTTAATCCGCGGGTCGCAGGTTCAATCCCTGCACGGCCTACCAGTAAAAACGGACGCCTTTTGAGGCGTTCGTTTTTTTAATCGTTCTGAGTAAGTTAACGTTTTTAGCGTGTCCTTTGTACAACAGGCTGTAGAATGTTGCGTCTGTCTAACGCATCGGGCAGAAAGTGAAAGCTCAGACGCTTGCTAAGCATCCGATACATTTTTCAACGCTGTTCGCATTGCCCTGTCTGTTTCCTTCAAATCTTCTTCCGTATGTGCCATTGAGACAAAACAGGCTTCGAATTGCGATGGTGGAAGATATATACCGAGTTCGAGCATTGCTCCGAAATAGCGAGCAAATTTTTTCGTATCTGATGTTTTTGCCGTGTCGAAATCGACGACTTTTTGGCCGGTAAAAAACAATGTGAACATCGATCCGGCACGATTTAGGGTGTAATCCAAATCGACTTCTTGGATTGCTTTTAAGATAGTTTCCGCCAAATAGCAGCTTTTTTCCTCGAGCTTTTGATAAAAACCTTCGTTTTCATCAATGATTTTGAGCGTTTCCAGTCCCGCAGCCATTGCCAGAGGATTTCCAGATAATGTTCCGGCCTGGTAAACCGAACCGGAAGGCGCGATCATTTTCATAATATCGCCGTGTCCGCCGTATGCACCGACCGGTAAACCGCCGCCGATGATCTTTCCGAACGTCGTCAGATCCGGAGCTATGCCGTAGATTTCCTGTGCTCCGCCTTTTGCCAGGCGAAATCCGGTCATTACTTCATCAAACACAAGCAGAATTCGCTCGCTCGTGCAGAGGTCGCGTAATTTTTGCAAAAAATCCTTTTCAGCAGTCACGCAGCCCATGTTTCCGGCAACCGGCTCGATAAATATCGCGGCAATCCGGTCTTTGTTGCCATCAATAAGGTCGTAAACCGATTCGATGTTGTTGTATTTTGCGTTCAGCGTGTCCTTTGCTGTAGACCGCGTTACACCGGGACTGTCAGGCAAGCCGAGCGTTGCGACGCCAGAACCGGCTTTGCTTAGAAACGAATCGCCGTGTCCGTGATAGCAGCCTTCGAATTTGATGATCTTGTCCCTTTCTGTAAAGGCGCGTGCGAGCCGCATGGCGCTCATCGTAGCCTCAGTGCCGGAATTTACCATACGAACAATCTCAATCGAAGGGACAAATTTTTTTATCAGCACCGACAGATCGATCTCACGCTCATTGCTTGCGCCGAAGCTCGTTCCGGACAGCGCAGTCTCGCGCACAGCTTCGATTACCCGCTCATGAGCGTGACCGAGGATCATCGGTCCCCACGAACCGACGTAATCGATAAATTCGTTCCCATCAACATCCGTCATTTTTGCACCTTTCGCGCTTTGGATGTAAAGCGGGTCGCGCCCTACCGATTTAAATGCCCGCACCGGCGAATTCACGCCGCCGGGCATGTGTTTTTGAGCTTCCTCGAATAATTTAGAGCTTTTTGAGGTATTCATTTTTGGGGTGTTTTTCTTCGGAATAGCTGATAGCTGATAACCAATAAGTTATCAATTATCAGCTATCAGTTTTCATTTATTCCGAAAAAAGTATTTTATTCTTTTGAAATAAGTTTACTCGCTTCCTTCGCAAAGTAAGTGATAATCACATCCGCACCGGCGCGTTTTATCGCGGTCAGGACTTCCACCATAACTTTCTCGCCGTCGATCCAGCCGCGCATCGCAGCAGCTTTGATCATCGAGTATTCACCGCTGACGTTGTAGGCCGCTATCGGGATATTGAAATTTTCCTTTGTCCGCTGTATAACGTCGAGATACGAAAGTGCGGGTTTGACCATAACGATGTCCGCGCCTTCCTGAATATCTAGAGCTATCTCGCGAAGCGCTTCGTCGGAATTTCCATAATCCATTTGATAAGATTTGCGGTCACTGAACTGCGGCGCGGATTCCGCCGCTTCCCGGAACGGGCCGTAAAAAGCAGACGAAAATTTCGCCGAATAAGCCATTATCGGTGTTTCGTCAAATCCGTTTGCATCCAAAACTTGCCGGATCGCTCCAACACGCCCGTCCATCATGTCGCTCGGAGCGATCATATCCGCGCCGTTTTGAGCATGCGAAAGCGCCTCTTTCGCCAGAAGCTCGAGAGTTTTATCGTTCTGTACATATTCATTTTCAACGACGCCGCAATGTCCGTGCGAAGTATATTCGCAAAGGCATACGTCGGTTATAACCATCATTTCGGAAAAGTCTTTTTTTATCGCCCGGAGTGTTTTTTGGATAATTCCGTTTTCATCATACGCACCGGAGCCGACCTCGTCTTTCATTTCGGGGATGCCGAAAAGCAGGATCGAACTGATGCCGATCGTTTGCAGTTCCTCACACTCGCGCAGGACGTTATCCAAAGACATCTGAAATTGACCCGGCATCGACGAAATTTCCTTTTTTATACCGGCGCCTTCGACGATAAACAGCGGATAGATAAAATCTTTTTTACTGAGTGAGGTTTCACGGAACATGTCTCTCAATACCGAAGTCTTTCGTAAACGCCGGATCCGCGTGACCGGAAAGCCGGGTTGAATCTGCATTTTGCTCATTTTGTAATATCCAACTCAAGGTGCCAGTTCAATCGATTTCAAGAATATGCCTGCGAAATTCGCGAAATATCTTGTTTCCCAGGTTTTTTCGCGATTTTGCGTATTTCGCGGGCAAAATCTTATTTCTTTCATAACCGGCAACTTGGTTATTTAGCTCTTTATGAAGTTCGATACTGCGTCCCCGACCGCATAGCTATTTTTCACGCAGTCGCCAACCGAAATTCCTTTGTAAAAATTGCTGCAAAAGAAAATTCCTCGATGCGCATTTTCAAAAACTTCGATTGCTCTTTCGATCTTATCGTAACCCAGCTCATATTGCGGAATCGCCCTCGGCCATCGTTTAATATGCCTGAAAGATGGAATTTCGCTCAGGCCTAAAATATCTTTCAGTTCGGAATAGACGATCTCAAATAGTTCTTCGTCAGATCTTTCAAAAATATCCGGATTACGTGAACCGCCGACGAAACTCGTCAATAAATGATACCCGTCCGGCGCGCGATTCGGGAAAACCGAAGAATTCCAGATCGTCCCGAGGATTTTCCTTTTTTCAAAACTTGGAACCAGAAAACCGAAACCGTCGAGATTCTGCATGATGCTTTTTTTTTTAATACCGAAAAAAACCATCGCAACCGGCGGATAATAAACGCTTTTGAACTTTTTGCTTAAATTCGAGTCGAGGTTTTCGATTAGTTTTGCAGCGGTAGCGGCCGGTGTGGAAATTATCAGAGCGTCGAAAATTTCTTCAACTTGACGGCACTCCGACATCTCGCCGGCAAGATGCCGGCGTTCCGTCGAAACCGAGATTTTGCCGTCGTTTATTTTTTCAATTCGTGTAACTTCCGTATTTGTTTTTATGTATTCGCCCAAATTTTGTGCGAGTTTGTCAGTCAATGTCTGCACGCCGTTTTGAAATGAAAACGTGCGCGGAAAATCTTTGTCAGCTTTTTCGGTTTTTGAACGAAGCGAACCGAAGAGCAAACTTCCGTATTTTTTTTCGAGTTCGTAAAGACGCGGAAACGCCGCTTTGACACTCAAGTTTTCAGATTTTCCCGCGTAAATTCCCGCGATAAACGGGTCAGCCGCTTTTTCGACGATTTCGCGCCCCAGACGGCGTTCAAAAAATTCGGCAACCGATTCATTTTCAGGCGATTTCGATCTCACAAACGGTTCCTTCAAAAGCCTTAGTTTCGCCTTCAAACTGAAAAACCCGTTCGCCGCGATTCTCGCAACGCTCATCGGCAGCGATTTGAGTTTGCCGTTCTGCAAAACATAGCGTTTCGTATTCACTTCGTCCGCCGCCAAAACTTCCGTATCGAGTTCCAATTCCCGAATCAAATCAACCAACCGCGGCGATTTCAGCAAACTATTCGGAGCATATTCGATCAAAAAGCCGTCAATCCTGACGCTCTCAATATTCCCGCCGACTCGTTCGGATTTTTCAAACAACGTAACTTCAAAACCTTTCTTTTTCAGCAAAAAAGCGGCAGCCAATCCCGAAATGCCGCCGCCGATGACGCAAACTCTTTCCATTATTTTGCATCGCCCGTCGTCTACCAAATCGTCTGAACGAAATTTGAACTTTGGCCATAATCTTTAAATTCTTCTTCGAGATGTTTCAACTCATCTGACATAAGTTCGGCTAAGTCCGCTTCAATCAATTGTGTGTATTCTGCACCATTTTCTTCACGCTCACGCAAAAAATAAACAAAATCCACCACTTCACGCTGACGTTCGGGCGACAAATGTTTTACTCCGGCGACAATGATTTGTTCATAACTCGTTTGATTCATATATGAATTTTAACAGACTTAATTTTCACATTAAACATCTATTGCACGGCTAATTTTTTTTCGTGGCTGTTTTGGGTTTGTTCACGGCTAATTTCTTTCATCTTTAGAAAAACAAGCTGCGCGAGCGCATCAATGAATTTTTCCGAATAGTTTAACCCTTCCGTAACTTCAAACTGTTCAACACCGGCCTCTTTAGCAAGATGCCGGAACTCGATGCCGACTTCATACAGGGTTTCGAGATGGTCGGAGGCGAAGGCGATCGGTACGATGAGCATATGTTTCGAGCCTTTTTTCGCCAGATCGTCAATCGTCGCGGGTGTCGACGGCGTGAGCCATGTTTGCGGCCCGACTTTTGATTGAAAACATAGGTGATGCGGATTTTTCCAGCCGCCGCGAATCATCACTGCAGCGACGGTTTCGCGGATATGGCCGGAATACGGATCGCCTTCGCGGACGAGCTTCATCGGCGTTCCGTGTGCGGAAAATAATATGTCGACCTTTTCGCGAATATAGGCGGGAAATTTTTCCATGCCTTGATTTACTCTTTCGACGCAGGCATCAATATACGGCGGAAAATCGTAATAATACTCGACCAGCGTCCATTCGATATCGGTATTGCCGCGCAGATTTAGCTGTTTTTTCCATTCTTTGAGGCTGGATTCGGTAGTCGCTTTGGAGAACTGCGGATAGAGCGGAAGCAGAATGACTTTATTGATTCCTTCGCGTTCGAGATCGTCCAAAACTTCCTCGGTAAATGGATGCCAATAACGCATTGCGGCGAAAACGCGGGTCGGAAATTTTTCGTTCAGTTTTTCTTCCAGAAGTTTTGCTTGTCCGAGCGTAAAATCCTTTAGCGGTGATTTGCCGCCGATCTGCTTGTATTGTTCCTGAATGCGCGGGTGCCTGCGGCTGGATATAAGCTTTGCCAGTCCTTTTCTGAAAAGGAAGCTTCCCGGAAAATTTATAATGTCGGGGTCGGAAAAAAGATTATATAAAAACGGTTCGACCGCTTGGAGCGAATCGGGGCCGCCAAGATTTAATAATACAACTCCGATTTTTTCACTCATAAATTATGTTTTGAGTTCACGCTTCAGCTTCAGCGTGTTTCTTCGCTAACCATAAGACACGCTGAAGCGTGAACTCAGAACTTAAACCGTCTTTGAAAATATGGGTTTCTCGTTAATCATCTTTTCCAGATATGCATCAAAACACATTGCAACGTTTCTGATTATCAGAATTCCCGTTCCTATTATTTTGATTTTATCAGGGTTGTTTTCCGCAAGTCCGTCCTTGAAAAAAACGTCCAGCTTTCTGATATCACCGGCAAAATAATTATCAAAATCAATGCTGAATTTTTGCTCGATGCCGCGTTTGTCGATTTCCAGATGACACATCAGCTGCATGATCGTTTCCTTGCGGATATGATCATCGGGCGTCATGCGATACCCGACATTTGTCGCTACTGAGCCGCTGTCAATCCGGGCGAAATAATCCTTGAGATTCTTTAAATTCTGTGCGTAAATATTTTGAAACTGGCTGATCGCGGATAGCCCGAAAGCGTAAACGTCGCAGCCCGCTTTTGTCGAATAGCCCTGAAAATTACGATAAAGCGTGTTATTTTTTTGAGCCACTGCAAGCTCGTCCGCGGGTTTCGCAAAGTGATCCATTCCGATGTATTCGTAGCCGGCCCCGATCAGTTTCTCGATCGTCATTTTCAAAATGTAGAGCCTTTCGTCCGGCGACGGAATCGCTTCGGAAGGAATTATATTTTGATGTTTTTTTAGCCACGGAACGTGAGCGTAGTTAAAAACGGCGATGCGATTGGGCGATATATCTATAATTTTATCAACCGTAACAGCAAAAGATTCCCCACTTTGAAAAGGAAGGCCGTAGATAAGATCGAGATTGACGCTGTCAAAGCCGAGCTCGCGTGCCCATTCGACGGTTTGCCGTGTAATTTCTTCCGATTGGACGCGATTGATCGTTTTCTGCACCCGAATGTCGAAATCCTGCACGCCAAAACTCGTCCGGTTAAAGCCGATCTCGCGGAAAGCTTCCATATGCTCGCGGGTGAGTCCGCGCGGATCAATCTCGACGCTCGCCTCAATATCCGAATCAAAATCAAATTTTTTACGAATATAATTTCCCATGTCCAGAATTTCTTCCGGATAGAGATATGACGGCGTACCTCCACCCCAATGCATCTGGACGATCTTTCTTTCCAAAGAGATCATCGGCCTTAGTAGCTCGATCTCTTTTTTCAAATATTCATTATATTCGCGGATCATTCCGCGGTCGTGCGTAACCATCATATTACAGCCGCAGAAATAGCAAAGCATTTCGCAAAACGGGAAATGAAAATAAAGCGACAGGTCCGTTGCGTTCGAATCTGCGTTTGTATCGATTATTTCACGGCTAAAATCTTCCGCCGTAAATTCGGGTGAGAAAAGCGGAGCCGTCGGATATGACGTATAGCGCGGTCCGGGCTGATTGAATTTCTTCAAAATCTCAATATCGATTCCACTGAAATTGTTCATTCTAAATATTTTGAGTTCACGCTTCAGCGTATATTAAAGTTAACGAAGAGACACGCTAAAGCGTGAACTCAGAAGGCCGATGATATTTGAGGCTCAGTTGTTTTACACAGGTTACCATATACTGTGCATTCTCAACGGGAGCTTTTGGCAAAATTCCGTGACCGAGATTGAAAATATGGCCACTGCCGCGGCCGAATTTGGCAAGTATCTTTTCTGTTTCTTCCTTTATCCTTTCCTTCGGAGCAAAGAGAACGCACGGATCCAGATTGCCCTGTAAAGCTTTTTTTGTGCCTATTTCGGCCCTTACCTTGCCTATATCCATCGTCCAATCGAGGCCGAGAACATCACATTTCAGCCCGGCCAATTTTTGAAACGAATTTACGCCTTTCGCAAAAACGATCACGGGAGCACCGTTTGTTTCCAGCCTATCGCAAATGTATCTAATGTATTCGAGTGAAAATTCCTCCAAATCCCACGGTGACAAAATTCCCGCCCATGTGTCGAAGATCTGAACGGCGTCGCAGCCTGCCTTGATCTTTGCGTTAAGATAATCGATTACGGCGTCAGCCAACAGCAGCAGCAGCCTATGAGCGGCAGCGGGTTCGCTGTAAATAAAACTCTTTATAATTTCAAAGCTTTTGGAACCCTTGCCTTCGACCATATAAGTCGCAAGCGTCCACGGCGCGCCTGAAAAACCGATTAGCGGAACGCGGCCGTCAAGTTTTTGCCTGGTCGCCTCAATGGCCTTCATCACATAATTCAGCCGTTCTATGACGCCGTCAGTCTTCAAGGCACGAATGGCTGTAAGATCTCTTACTGGAGTTTCGAAAACAGGGCCTTTTGATTCGAGTACCTCGAGCCTCATTCCCATTGCCTCCGGAATCACAAGGATATCCGAAAAGAGAATTGCCGCGTCTACGCCGATTATATCAATGGGTTGGACAGTTACCTCGCTTGCAAGCTCGGGAGTTTTGCAAAGTGTGAGGAAATCGGTTTTTTCGCGTATCGCACGATATTCCGGCAGATAACGTCCCGCCTGGCGCATGATCCAAACCGGAGTCCGTACGGTATCCTGGCTTTTGCAGGCTCTTATAAAAATAGAATCTTTACTCAATATTAGTTATGTGTTCCGCCAGAGCCATAGCAAAATCCCGGGCGCTGGCCCTTGGTGATATTAGCTGCACGTTAAAACCGGCTTCGCTCGCTCTTTTCGCGGTAGTGTCGCCAATCACAGCGGTTTTTATCGCGATCGCATCTTCCGAAATGAATAAATTTATATAGTTATCTATTCCCGACGGACTAAAAAAACAGATCCAATCGATCTCGCCCCGGTCGAGCTTTTCCCGGATCGCTCGGCTGGTTTTATTGTCCAGCTGATTTTCAATCGTTCGATAAACTACGATCTCGTCAACGACGGCTGAGTTCTGCAAAAGCGCCGATATTGTCCGCATGCTTTTATCGCCGCGGACGAAAAGAAATTTTTTGCCTAGGAATTCCTCTTCTTTAAAAGATCGAATAAATTCTTCCGCCGTGTTCGCCCTCTGCGAAAAAACAACTTTATAATTTGTGTTCGCAAAACAAAATTTCGTTCTGTCGCCTAAAACGTAAACTTTCCCTGGAAATCGCCGCGCTTCATCGCCTGCTTCGCGAATAAAGATTTCCGCCGCAGTTGGACTAGTAATAAACAGCCCGTCGTATTGCTTAAGCGTTCGGAGTTTTTCATCGAACTCGTTTAGATCTTCAACCGGCTCGGTGCTAATCAAAGGAAGATTCAATACTTCAAAACCGTTTTGTTTCAAAATCGAGCTGAAATCGTCGGCTTGCCTGATGACCAAAACAACAGGTTTATTCATTAAATTACGGCTTCTTCTGATTCAGCGGCATTACGAGCCTCCGACAACAATATGTCCGCACCCTTTTCGATCAGTATAATGCCCAGCTGTTTTCCAAGAGCTTCCGCCATGTCTTTCGTGCCGCGTACCGTCTCGCGTAAGTTCTCTGTGCCGTCCAGATTTCCCGCCATGCCTTCAAGATGGATCGTCTCACTTTCGAGGCGGGCAGCCGCACCTACCGGCACCTGGCAGCCGCCTTCGAGCTCGCGTAAAAAACTCCGTTCGGCTGTTACGCAAATTCGTGTTTTCTCGTCATCAAGCTTTTCGACCAAGCTACGCGTCGAGGCATCCTCATCCCTTATCTCGACCGCAACGGCTCCCTGGCCCACCGCCGGAAGCATGATCTCAAAGGGAATTATCTGCCTGATATGCGAATCAAGGCCTAGCCGGTGCAGTCCCGCGAAAGCCAGGATCAACGCATCCAGATCGGATGCCGCAAACTTTTCCAGCCGCGTCGGAACGTTTCCCCGAATCTCGACAACATGCAGATCGGGACGATAATTCAATAGCTGGCTTCGACGGCGCAAGCTTCCCGTTGCTATCTTCGATCCCGGCGGCAGGCTGTCAATCGAATCATATTTTTTGGAGATCAGAACATCATTGGATATTTCTCTCTCCAAAACCGCCCCGATGGTCAAACCTTTGGGCTGGGCGGTTTGCAAATCTTTCAGACTATGAACTGCCAGATCGATTTCGCCATTCAAAAGCGCCGATTCGATCTGTCTCGTGAATAACCCCTTGTCGCCGATACTTGCCAGGGGAACATCGAGAAGCTTATCGCCCGTGGTCTGGATTATCTTGATTTCAATGGTTAATCCGGGAAAAATTCCTTCCAGGTTCGCTCTGACAAAATTGGTCTGCCACATGGCAAGCTCACTGCCGCGTGTTCCTATGATCAATTTATGCTTGGACATTCGACACCTTTGCAGCGTCGATTTTCATTGACTGAAGCTTTTTGATAAGCTGCACATGATTTATCAAATCGTCCCGCACATTGCCTTTATTCTGCATCGCGAGTTTATGAAACTCGGACACATTCCGGATGAGAAATTCCTTTAGGCTCAGCATCTCCGCGATCGTGGCCCGGTCGGGCTTGGTATATGTTTTTGGGAGCACGGGCATTAAAGCAAGAGCGTAATACCACATTAAAAATTCGCTCATTTCTTTCATGATGAGCTTTTTCACTACGAGTAGGTCCTTCATTCGGCGCTCGTGATTATGATCGAGAACGGCGTGCAGATCGTCGATATTTTTCAAAATGACGTTTTCATTTTCGGCCACGCCCGGATCGATGTCACGGGGAACTGCAATGTCGAGCAGAAGAATTTTGTTGGACTGAAAAAGAAGATCGTCTTTGTGAAGAATCGGCTCCCGCGAGCTTGTCGAACTGATAACAATATCCGTCTCACCAAGATGATTTTTGAAATCTTCAAAATCGATTATTTCACTTTCAAAAGAATGATTTTCGTAAAGCTTTGCCAAAAGATCCTCGGCATGAGCACGCGTGCGGTTTGTTATAAAAATTTTGCCGGTTTTTTGTTTTATCAGACACTCGGCCGTCAATTTCGCCGTTTCGCCCGCACCGACGATCAAGACCGATTTGCCTTTTATCGAGCCGAAAGTGTCCATTGCAAGCTCGACAGCGGCCAGGCTTATCGAAACCGCTCCTTTATGAATCGATGTCTCGCTGAAGGTTTTTTTGCCGATCTTGAGCGCACGTTGTGAAAGTTGGTTCAGGATTTTCCCTGTCGAATGATTGTCTTTTGCAAGGGAATAAGCATTTCGTACCTGACCAAGAATTTGCGAATCGCCAATGACCTTGCTGTCCAGGCTGGTTACCACATTGAAGAGCTGTTGACACGCCGCGCATGAAATAAATGTGAAGAAATGCTCACGTTTGACCAGCTCTTCCGCTCTTTTGAATTTGATCACCAGATCTTTGTAAAAGTTGAGGTCGAGATCAGCCTGCCCGGAAACACCATAAATTTCTGTGCGGTTACAAGTCGATAGAACAACGCATTCCGACAAAGTATTCTTCAATTCCGCCAGCAACCCGGGAACTTCAGATTCCCGGATATAAAGCTTTTCTCTAACTTCTATAGATGCTGTCTTATGATTCAGTCCAAAAGCGAACAGCATTTGTTGGTCGGCCATCTTTTGCAATGATATTTAACTTTTCTTCAGATCAAGAAGTACGAACAAATATTATAAGCAAGAGTATATAGAAAAATTCCTGGAATTAAAGTGAAAACTTAATATATTCGAAAATATGATTGAAAAGAATCGTTTAAATCTTATCAAATATAAAATGTCTCAATATCACACATTCAGCGCGGGAAAAAAAGGGAGTATTACACATGATCACTCCGCTTTAACACTTCTTCACGCAAAATCGGGTTTTGGTTGAGTTTCCGGTAATGCCCCTGAGCAGCGGTGGCCCGGATGTGCCATTGGCTCAAGCCCAAATTCCGATCACACGCATAAAACGGTTTCGCGGTTTGAATTTACCGTTAAAAAGTCCGCCTATCAGCCATCCGGAACTTTTAACGCGGAATGAGCCCGTGTGCGACGTCTATAGCGAGCATTCCTTTATACCTTGTGCTGCCGTCACATTACAAAAAATGCGAAACCTGTAAATATCAAAAAAACGGAGTTTCCAGTATTAAGTAACCCATCAGAAACGATTCGAGGCCGCCGATAATCACCAAGCCGTTCCAAAAAACATATTTGACATTGGGCAATTTCGCGAATCATTAACTATAAAATTATTGCGGCTGAACTGATAAGGGAGACGGATTGTCGCCGTTTTGTCCGAACTCCCGTATTACAAAACCGCCGTTCGTGCTGTTAAGTCGGTACCAGGTGCTGGTGCTCGGCCTGAAGACGGCATAATCCGCTTTTCCGTCGCCATCATAATCGGCCGGCATCGGCAAATCCTCGATTATAC
>JACDAY010000138.1 GCA_013695195.1 Blastocatellia bacterium
GTTTCAAGTCATGCGAAATTTTGAAGACCTCGGTAAACCGCGTGACAAAAACCGTTGGGGCTTTACGCCGTCGATCGTTAATGCTTCCTACTCGAGCGTTAACAACGACATCACGTTTCCGGCAGGAATCCTGCAGCCGCCGTTCTTTAATTTCGACGCCGACGACGCGGTTAATTACGGCGCGATCGGCGGCGTTATCGGGCATGAGATCACACACGGATTCGACGATTCGGGAAGCAAATTCGATGCTGCCGGAAATTTGAAAATGTGGTGGACAACCGATGACCGCGCAAAGTTCGAAGAACGGGCCGCGTGCGTCGTAAAGCAGTTTGGCGAATACGAAGTGCAGCCGGGGCTTTTCATCGACGGCAAGCTGACGCTCGGCGAGAACATCGGCGATTTTGCCGGCCTCACGGTTGCGTATGACGCGTATATGAAATCGCTCGAAGGCAAGCCGCGTCCCGCAAATATCGACGGTCTCACGCCGGAACAGAGATTCTTTCTCGGCTGGGCACAGGTCTGGGCGGGCAAGTACACGCCCGAAGCCGAGCGTTTGCAGGTGAAAACAAACACGCACTCGCTCCCGCGATGGCGCGTCAACGGGCCGCTTTCGAACATGCCCCAATTTGCCAGTGCCTTTAACTGCAAACAGGGACAGCCAATGGTCCGAACCGACAGCTGTTTGATCTGGTAAGCACGACAGGCTTTTTAGCCTGTCGACGATCTGGATGGGACAATTCTTCCAAAATAAAAGGCCAAAACGTTTAATGTTTCGGCCTTTTTTTAACCTTGGATCATTTCCGTTTTCTACTTCTCAAATCGATGCAGCTCGTACTTGGGCTCCTGATCAAGTTCATATTTTTTCAAGAATTCCCATGCGCTGCGATTGATTTCCGCCGCACGGTCATAATACCAATGCGTATGGCCTTTTATCTCAGTCAACTCCGCGTTAAAGCCGCGATCGTTCAAAGCATCGCGGGTAGCCCGAACTACCGGCAACGGGAATAACTGATCGTTAGTTCCGACGAAAATGGAAATTGGAATCTTACGCTTTGCCCGCAGAATATATTGGTCGTCCTCTTGTTCGCCGAGCGCCCCGGCGTGGACAGCTGTCGCAGCAAAATATTCGGACTCAAGCAGCGAAAGGTATAAAGCTTGTCCCGCACCCGCCGAATGTCCGAATAAATATATCCGTCGGGAGTTTATTGGGTACTTGGCCTTCAGCGTTTCAATGAGTTCATAAACAAATTCCGGACCGTCCTCGGGTATTCTCCATCCCTTTGAGTCTAATGCATCCGGTCCCGCCAGAATGATGCTTTCCTTTTTTGCTAGTTCCTGCCACTTCTCGACGAGTGACAATCCGTTTCGACCTGACCCATGAAGCAGCACTACCAACGGAGCCGGTTTTTCCGCTTGCTTTGTTTTGGGAACGAACAAGTAATAAGTCCGTTTCTTCCCATGTGAGATGATTGATTCCTTCACGATTTTGTCTGCGAGGACTGCTGATGGGAAAGCCGACATCAGGGTCGTGAAGAGGAATAGAAGACAAAGTTTCATAGATTATCGCACCTCAGCTTCCTAAACAGACAACGAACCAACTCAACGTCCGAACTGACGCGGGCCGAAACCGCCATAACGCGACTTCGGTTTAAATTTGTTTATGAGGCGAGTCCCAGTAACCTTACTGCACTAGATTCATTTTCGTGTGTTTAGGTCAAGGGATCGATGCCAGAAACACATCCCAAGCCCAGCGTCCAACGTGCGCTCCTTGCTCATCTTTAACTTTCGCCCGGTAACGAAAACGATTGCCGTATTCGTCGGTTCGGCGGGATTCACGGTAATCAAGCTCGACAATGCGAATCGCCGAATTCGACAAGGCATGCAGTTCGCTTGGTTCGGAGATGATTCGTGTCTTGCCACAATTTCAACTGTGAAAAAATGGTATCTCCACTATCAATTTGTCCGTCATTGTTTCCGCCGTTTTCGGGTTTGTCGTACACCGCTAAGGCGAGAAAACCGTTTTTCTCCTCGCCTGCGGGCGGTGCGGGCTGCGGCGTGAAATTGCCAAAAAGTTCCCTGCCATTGTCAATTTGTCCGTTCGAATTTCGGTCAAGCGCGAGCCAAGCATCGTCAGAGTTGGCAGAAGTCCAAGCCAGTTGTTTTTGGCTTCCGTTGCCAACAATGTCAAAGAGAACACCGCTTGTGGCGTTAGTTAAGTTGAAGCCGTTGCCAATAATGTCTATAACTATTGGCGAGAATTGCTTCCAACAACCCCCTGCTTCCGGTTCATCA
>JACDAY010000146.1 GCA_013695195.1 Blastocatellia bacterium
CAATCACGCTCCTTTTTTTGTGTCAGGTCACACGAATCAATGTAGGTTCCGCCCAATACGCAATGCAAGCCGCAGATTGGTAAGCCCGTTGAAACGGGCTAAGATTTTATCTAAGCTATTAACCACGCCGTAAACGACGTGGTTATATATAGGCCCTTCGCCAAACCTCGTAAACGAAGCTGAAAACTGAACCCCTACTTAGACATTCCCTTTCTGACTTGCCTCTATCTACGGTTTTACCTGTGCTCCTACGATATAGCTGTCACGAGCACGTAGCACGAGATTCGGCCGGTTGACGCGGACTTTGATCTGTTTTCGCTGGCCGGCGGTTCCGGCCTCAGCCGGGACGTAGCCGATGTTATATTGTCTTCTAAGTTCTTCGGCAATTCCTTCAAATGCTGCGGTAAGCCCGCCCGGCGTTGCTTCCGGCCGAAAAACCCGGCCGCCTGTGTATGCCGACAGCTCATCAAGATATTTTTTCCCGACTGCATATTCTTCCGCGGTCGTTCCAGGGGCATCTGGCTCGTCCGGATCCGAGTTTAGGCTGCGGTTGGTTTCGAGAAAAGTGTTGTAGTAAATCGGAAATATCAAAGTGTCCGATTCTTCGGCGAGATTGAGCGTCGAATCATAGCCGGCTTTGCTCGAGGTCGTGTCGACGCCGTCCGTAAACAGCACTATCGCCTTTCGCCCCGCTATTTTGTTCAAACGCTTGCCCAAAGAAAAATCGACAGCATCGTAGAGCGAAGTTCCACCGCCGAAATCCGCTTTGCCGATCGCTTTATAAATTTTTTGCCGGTCGCCGGTTACCTCGGAAAGAACGTGTATGTTGCCGTCAAATTCGATAACCATTACCTTATCCGCTTGCTTTAACTGATCGACAAAGGCGATGGCAGCACGCCGGATCTCCTCGATTTTATATTCAGTCGACGGGCTCGTATCGAGCAGTAAAACGACTGTGAACGGTTTGTCCGCCGTGCCGAAATATTCGATTTGCTGCTCCTTGCCGTCCTCGAAAATCTTAAAATCGACCTGTTTTAAATTCGGGATATAAATTCCGTTTCGATCGAAAACCGAAACCGGAATGGTGATCAAATTGGTATCGACTCTAATTATTTCCTCTCCTCCAATTGCTGCAGCACGGGGAGCCGCCGGGATATTCCCTTTTGGAGATAAGCTTTGCAGTGGCGGTTGCGGGCGTAACGCATTACGTCTGGGCTGTGGTTGGGATTCCGAAAATACGGCGGCATCAACCGGAATGGAAGGAGTCGGAGCGGGCTGAGGATTTCTGCCGGATTGAGCAGAGAGCGTTGAAAACAGAGCAGCAACAAAAAGCGGAATAACGGTAAACCTTGTCATAATAAATAATCTCCGGCATCAATAAACCAAACTTCCAATTTCGATGCCCGAATCCTAGGAAACGCTTACCGGTTAATGCTGTATTTTTCGATGCAGATAAATGACAGGCGGGATGCAGGTTGGGAGCCTGCGTTCCGACGGGCTACCTGGTCCGTTGTTTGGGGTCGAGGTATTCGCGGAGGCCGTCGCCGATAAAGTTGAAGGCCAGCACGGTCAGAGCGATTGCAATGCCGGGAAAGAACAAGACGTGAGGCGTGATGCTGAAATACTGCCGGGCTTCTTCGATCATCGTTCCCCAACTCGGAGCCGGCGGCGGTATGCCCAGGCCGAGAAATGAAAGCGAAGCTTCCGACAAAACTGCACCCGCCATTCCGAGTGAGGCCTGAACGATAAGCGGCTGGATCGCGTTCGGCATAATATGCGTGAAAAGAATGCGCATATTTCCCGCGCCGAGCGCCTTTGCCGCCTGGACGAAATCATATTCCCGGACTTTTAACACCTGGCCGCGCATAACTCTCGCATATCCGACCCAGCCGATTATGCATAGAGCCAGAATAAGTTTTCCAAGACCGGCACCGAGAAAAGCGACCAGTGCAATAGCAAGCAGCAAGCCCGGAAAAGCGAGAAAAACGTTGAATACATAACCGGAAAGAAATTTATCGGCCAAGCCGCCGTAAAATCCGGCGATAGCACCTATAAAAATGCCGAAAACACCTGAAACCGTTACTACCGTTATACCGACATAAAGCGAAATTCTTGCCCCGAAAAGAATTCGGGAAAAAACGTCGCGTCCAAGTGCATCGGTGCCAAACCAGTGCTCAGCAGAAGGCGAGGCAAAGCGCAAAGCAAGATTTTGAGCATTAACATCGTGGGTAGCAAGAAGCGGAGCAAACACGGCAGCCAAAATTACGACCGCTGCGATTGAAATGCCGATGTAGAAAAGCCGGTTCATGCGGATTTTAGATTTTAGATTTTAGATTGTGAAAACGTTAAAGCAAATAACAAATCGAAAATCAAAAATTGCAAATTTAAGAGAGTCTTATTCTCGGATCGAGCCAGCCGTAAACAAGGTCGGTCAGCGAATTGGCTATGATATATGTAACACTGATGACAAGCACACATCCCTGAACTAGTCGATAGTCGCGTTTTGCGATACCGTCTTCGAGGAGTAATAAACCAAGCCCCTGCCAGCTAAAGATCTTCTCGGTAATGATAGCACCGGCGAGAAGCACGCCAAGCTGCAAACCTAAAACTGTAACGACGGGTATCAGGCCGTTTTTCAAAACATGTTTATAGACGACCTTTCGTTCGCTCAGGCCTTTGGCACGCGCGGTGCGGACATAATCTTCGCCAAGCTCTTCGATGACGCTTGAACGCACCATACGTGTCAGGATCGCAGAAAGCGCAGCTCCCAGCGTTACAGCGGGCAAAATTATGTCTTCCGGATAATAGCTGCCGCCGACGGAAAACCATCCGAGTTTGACAGCAAATATATAAACGAGAAAAGGCCCGATCACAAATGTCGGCAGCGATATGCCCAGCAACGCTATAAACGAAGACGCATTGTCGATCAGCTTATTTTTATTAGTGCCTGCTAAAACGCCGAGTGGAATCGCGATGCCGACAGCCACGAGCATTGCCGCAAAAGCGAGCTTTATTGTTGCCGGATATCGTTCGAGAATCATATCCAGAACGGGCCTGTCGGTACGAAACGACCTTCCCAGATCGCCTCGAAGCAGGCCTGTCCAATAATCGAGATAGCGATTTTCTGCGCCGTTCCATTTGACTCCTGTTTCCGAATCGTAGGAAAAAAAGAACGCTGGACGGTCTAGCCCATGTTTTTGATTGAAATTCGCAATCTGTTCCGCCGTCGCAGTTTCACCGAGAATTGTAGTCGCAGGGCTGCCTGGAACGAGCTCGATCAGCAGCGTTACAAGCGAAACCACGGTCCAGATGACCAGTAAAATTAGAGCGAGTTGGCGGAGAAAATTTAGAAACTTGTATTTCATGCGAAAGCAGAAAGCAGGGAAATTTTATAATTAAACACAAAGAATGACAATGCTTGAACGGTTCTGAGTTCACGCTTTATCGTGCATTTGGGTGTAAAACACGCTGATGTGTGAACTCAGAACTTCTTAAATCCGGTATGTATGGCCGCGATTCCGCCTGTCAAATTTTTGAATTCTACGTCGCGGAACCCTGCCTGCCGCATCATATCGGCCAGATGTTTTTGATCGGGAAATTTTGATACGGAATCGGGAAGATACTCATATGCGCTGCGCGAGCCGCTTACGACGCCGCCGATGCGCGGCAATATTTGCGTGAAATAAAAATTGAAAAGCGTGCGAAATCCCGGTATTGGGGGAGTGGAAAATTCAAGTACGGCAATCTGTCCACCCTTTTTCAGAACTCTTTGTAATTCGATTAAACCGTCCTGAAAATTTGCCAGATTACGAAGCCCGAATGCAATTGTAACTCCATCACAGCTCTCGTCCGCAAAAGACAGCTGCATTGCATCGGCTTCTATATATGGAATTGAAAGTTGAAGCTTTTCGGTCTTATCAAGAGCGATGCTGAGCATCGGGCGGCAAAAGTCCGTTCCTATGATCTTTGCTTTTGAGTTCTTTTGCAATTCAATTGAGAGATCGCCGGTACCGCAGGCGACATCGAGAACGATTGCATTATCATTTCCCAAAATATTCGCGAGCTTTTCGCGAACGAGACGACGCCAACGCTTGTCGATATTTACTGAGAGAATGTGGTTTAAAAGATCATATTTTCGTGCGATCCCTGAAAACATTGCTCTGACAGCTTTTGCGTGGGCTATTTCATTTGCTGTTCTTTCAAGAGACATTTAATTCCGGCTTGTTTGTGAAGGAATTTCGGTTTGAGTAACGGAAACAACAGCAACCGGATTTTTCGACAATCTTTCTGCAACCCGGCGAACATCCGCTACGGTCGCATTGCTAATAGCCTGCATTTCGTTTGAAACAGCATTTGTCTTAAAAGTGTCCAGGTCAAGCCACCAGTCCGAGTGCTTTTTACCTTTTATAGAGGCTTGAATTATGTTTTTAGCTTTGGCAAATTCTTCATCGGAGATTCGTGTGAACATACTCTGAATGTGTGACGGAGCCAAATGGCTTTCTGGTAAAGTTGAGATCGGCTTTACTTCCGATTGATATCCGAGCACGAACGCTCCGGGCAGGATATGAGGAATGTGTGAAACAAAGACTCGTTTGCCGGCAATGCCATACTGTTTTTGCAATCGTTCCTGCAATATCGCTGTCAGAATCTGTGATGCAGCGAAATCGATGTCATTTCGGGCAAGTCCTCGAAAGGCGAATCTAACTTCCGAATTGCCGGTGCCTGGAACATTTATCTCAAGCCATTTCGTATCCGGCTCACTGGGAATTGCAAAGGTGGAAGGAATTTTCTTATCAGACTTCAGCCATGAACCGAAGTATCGCCGGATTGCCCGAAAGGCCAGATTGCCTTCAATATTGCCGCTTATCGCAATAGTCGCGTTATCGGCAGTAAACAGGCGGTCTTTAGCAAATCTAAGATCGGCGAAGTCAATTTTCTGAACGGATTCAAGTGTTCCTATTTGCGGACGGCCATATGGAAATGTCCCAAAAAGACGTTTGGCTGCCGCCATGTCGGCAATGTAAGCCGGGTCTTTTTCGAGATCTGTAATTTTTACAGTGAGGGCGGATTTTAAAGCAGTAGTCGTTTCTTTATCGATCGAGGGATTCGAAACAGCTGCGGCAATCGTTTCCAGCATTGTCAAAAATTCATCCGTTTGCGAACTGGCATTTATCTGAATATAATCATAATTGCTAACGATCTCGAGGTTACCGCCCAGATCTTCGGTGAAAAATTCCCGCGCGGCCTGGTTCGGAAAAATACTTTCAGAGAGAAGCTTCATCACACCTTCACGGCCTTGCGGGTCAAAGGCGGAACCGCCGTGCACGCGGATTTGCACCGTTACTTTATCGGCTGCAGGCGTGTTCCATATCAATACCTTCAATCCATTTAACAGCTTTTCCTGACGCGGCACGGGGCTGCCAGGCTTTTGAGCCGGAGCGAGGGAAGCAAAAACTGAAAGGCTAAGAAAAATAATTGCAAATTTTTGAGGTAAATATTCGAATTTCATCGTATATAATATGGAAAAGGAGATATTATCCTTTTTAGTTGCAAAACTCCACCGAAGTGTTGTAACCGGCGTGAATTGATGTGCACTTTAAAAGAGATTGTTTATGGAATTTATAGGAATTCAGGAGGAATTTTTTAGCTGCCCACAGGCATCGCTTCAAACGATTAAAGCATCTATGAACATTGAACGAGGACCGGTTTGCGAGATTCCGGGAAAGGCTTACATCTGTAATAACACGTTATAATTCACACACGATTTGGATGCTCACGATTAGCGGGCATTAATTAGAGAGGCCAAAAAGATGGGAAAAATTGTTAAGTACTGCAATTCTTGTGATGAAGGATTTGCCGAGAAATTTGGGTTTTGTCCTGATTGCGGAGCACTCTTAGAGGCATTTGAAATGAATCCCGTTATGGGTGAGATGAAACTGGATAAAGCGGATAATAATGGTGCCACCAGTAAAATCCGCGAAAGCATTTCGCCGGAAATTGTCGAAGAAGAGCCGATTTATGATGAGGCGGACGAGCCTGCGCCTTTATATGCGGACGAGGCCGGCGACGAGCCTGTTGATTCGGATAAAGAATTTACTGCTCCTATCGGCGCGGTGCCTGCCGGTGCCTTTTATCAAGCCGGCGAGATGTACGCCGACGAGCCACGTCAGGAAATCAACCAAATGATCTATCCGAGCCAGGGTGATGACGATGGATATTCGATCACCGTGATTCAGGAAAAAAATACAGGCCAGCGGAACCTTCTGCTTCTCGGCTCCACGTTCCTGATGCTTACGCTGGCTATCGGCGGTACTATCCTTTCGCTTTTTAACAAGTCGCTGGGAATCGATGCGATCGGCGATGAGCGTTCGCTTGCTTATCTTGTCGAAGAAGTCCCAATGCCGATTGAGGAAGAACCGGAAAAGAAGAAAGAAGATAAAGGCGGCGGCGGCGGCGGTGGCGGCCGTGAAGAGAAAGAGGAAACTTCGCAGGGCGACCTTGCCGACCAACAAAAGAATCCGATCCGTCCGCCTGACGTAAAGGTCCACCGCAGCGATATTTTTGAGTTAAAAATGCCGCCTCCTTCGACCGAAGGCGACAGGAAGTTTGAGAAAAAGTTTGACCGTTGGGGCGATCCTAACTCACGCTTTGCGGGTCTTTCAAACGGAACCGGCTCAGGCGGCGGACAGGGCAGCGGATACGGAACCGGAGCGGGCAGCGGCAGCGGTTCGGGCAGCGGCAGCGGTGATGGCTCGGGCAACGGATCAGGCAGAGGTTCCGGCGGCGGCGGCGGTTTAGACAGGCCACCACCACCAAAACCGGTCGGCGTTACTACAGCGGTGAAAATTATTTCCAAGCCAAAGGCACAATACACCGACGCTGGCCGTACAAACACCGTGCAGGGAACTGTCCGTTTGAAAGTAACGCTTTTGGCTTCGGGACAGGTTGGTTCGATAACTGCGGTTACACGATTGCCGCATGGTATGACCGAACAGGCGATTGCAGCTGCAAAGCAGATAAGATTCGAGCCGAAGAAAGTCAACGGCGTTCCTATTTCTACGATTCAAACGATCGAGTATACCTTCAGCCTTTACTAAAATTTAGAATGTTCGACGAAAAAGGGGCCAGTTTGGCCTCTTTTTTTTAAATAATTTATGTTTTGTAAATTGATAAATTGGGTCGTTAGCTTAACCGAATAATAAAATCTATTTCCTGAAGCTAAAACCCTTTTTTGCTTCACTTATCCACTTAGTAAACTAATGGCAATTGATGAAGCGGAAATCTTAAAGTTGTTTTATAATTATATCGTATCGTTTGACGACTTTGAGTCTTCTTCCAGCTCATAACGGTTGCGGTCGCGTTTCTCGATTTTTTCCAGAAGGTCGAGCGGTTCATTGTCCTGATAATCCAGGCCCATTGCGTGTGCGTTTTGCTCCACATCGGATTGATCAGGTGTAGGATTATGACCGAAAACGGACTCGCCGCCCGAATCGTTAACTTCTTCCCAGTTGGCGTCGATATCACCGCCCGAATCCGCAGGCGAAGCGGCATTATTGTCCTGAAGACGTTCGGCCAACTCACCCGGAGCCTGCGGTACGTGAGCGATTTCCTCGTCGATAAATTCCTGCATCTCTTCGTCAGGCACCGATTCGTTCTCGTAAAATTCCAAGTCTTTTCCGGTCATAAGTCCTCCTTGTTCAATAGCTTTTGAAGAAGAATAGCACACCGCACATTCCGAAATCCAGCAATTATATAAACACGACCGACTGAGACGAAGGAATCTCAAACCGTTTCCGGCACCGGATATTCTTGCACATCAGCTGGTCGTCAACACGAACCATATAATCACGTGATTTTTCAAATTTCGCCCGGTCATCCTGATTTAGATGACGTGGCGCCTGGTGTTTTTTTCTTCGCGTGAGCCAGCGCACGTCGTAATCATTCCGCTCACGGCACGACGGGCAAGAAAAGCTGGCCTTTTTTATTTCCTGGCGTTCGTCAAAAATATCACGTTCATTCATAAAGATATTGTAACGTTTTTTCCGCCGGAATGCAGGCTTGTCGGAACGCAGGCTCCCAGCATGCAATGAGTGTGAAGCACGAAAAAGGAGCAGGCAAGGTTGCCTTCGGCTCATTAGGAAATCTTTCGCAGGAATGCGAAGCTGAAAATGCCGGTGTCGTGGTTGTCGGAGAAATGGAAATTCAATGCATAACGGCCGACGATAGAGATATGCCGGAATGAAAGATCTTCGGGAATTTTTTCGTCGTCAAGCTGCTTTTCGCCGGTCCATTCGTTTATGCAGCCGGCACACGGGCAAGCACGCCGCAATTTAACTGCGTTATAACTCGTCTCGATACCGTCGGACCATTTAATCGAAACTTGGCTGTCACTTTCTTCAATAATTTGTGAGGGTTCGACCATTTATTGGATACAAACATCGGGCAACGGAATAATACTTTAGAATAACAAAAAAAATTAAAGTTTATAGTGTACGGCGCCCTTCTAAAATAGAGACGCGCTTATATCGTCAGCGGTTATGTCATAATGCGAAGCGTAATAAACCGGCCTGCCGTCCTTCAAAACGAAGGCTTGCGGCGATTCGTGACGAATTCCGGTTTTCGACGCTATTGCATCCGATACTGGCCGGTGGGTTTGCAGAATAACGATGTGAACGTCGGCCTCGACACCCTGCACTTCACGATAAACACCAGCACTTATACCGCACGTCATGCTATGTTTGAAAAGAACAATAGGCATATCGCTGGATTGTTGGAACAAAGCGTCGAGTGCTTCCAGCGAATCGAGCTTAATAAAATTTGCGGGCATAGTTTATAACCCCTGGTATGGTGAATTCATGTCACCTTCATTTTTTGAAACCGGAAAAACCTTTCGGTAAGCGACAGCGTTTCCGGCTAAAATTATCGGAATGACAAAATACACGCCGACACACAAAGCCAAATAACCGATCAACGTCAGAACAAAGTTGACCATTATCAAGCCTATAACACCGCTCAAGTTATTCCAAACCGCCTTCGCGCTCGTTTTCATCGCCTGAATTCCGCCCAAGCTGCGGTCAACGATCAATGGGAAAGAGAAAATCAAAAGCGTGTGAAAGCAAACCATTATAACGATAAAGACAAAATCAACAGCAAAAACCCCAATGAGCAGCGTTATCAGTTCTTGACGGCTTAGAGTTTCACTCATCGCCGTCGCCATAAAAACCGGCACATAAATGATCACATATAGAATGATGACCGGCATGACGAAAAAAAGCGTAACCATAAGTCCGGGAGCAAACCATTCGAATCCTTTCCAAAGGCCCTCGAATGTAACCGGCCTGCCGTCGATTTTCAGAAGGAAGCAATAAAAAATCCCGCATAACATTGCTCCCATCAGAATGTACATCGTCACGCCGCCTATCAACACACCGACAAGTGTGATCGCAAAAAGAAGCCAGTAGTCTTGCTTGATAAACTCCCAACCTTCTTTTACACATTCGACAGGTTTGATAACCCCGGTTCGAAATTCAGTGTTTTGCATAGATTTTTTCGATGTAATCCTTAACCATTCTGTCGCTCGAAAACTGCGGCGTCAGTGTTGCGAGTGCATTTTTCATGCGGCGGATCCATTCGCCTGGCAGTCCGCTTTCCTCTTTATTATAAAACATCGGAATTATCTCGTTTTCCAATATCGAATATAAAGAATTGGCATCCCTGGCATCGGACACGGCGTCGTCCTTGTCCTCGTTAAGATCGCCGATAGCAAATCCATTCTCGCCGTTATATCCTTCGATCCACCAGCCGTCCAGAATCGAAAAATTAAGAACTCCGTTCATTGCGGCTTTCTGACCGCTGGTTCCGCTTGCCTCGAGCGGGCGGCGCGGGACGTTCATCCAGACATCCACACCCTGAACCAGGTATTTAGCGACTTCCTGATCATAATCTTCAATAAAAACCGCACGGTTTTGCCAATTGGAATTGTGATTGATACTCATCAGATCCTGCAGGATTCTCTTTGCACCGCGATCCTGCGGGTGTGACTTTCCGGCAAAAACAAACTGCACCGGCCTTTCTGCGTCGTCCACCATCTTCAAGAGCCTTTCAAGGTCCGAAAGCAGCAGATTCCAGCGTTTGTAAGTAGCGACACGCCTGGCAAAACCGACGGTCAGAATATCCGTGGAGAAAAGTTTTCTCGTATTTGTATGCTCATTGATGGTGTCGCTTCGCCCGGTTTCTTTGGCAAAAGTCCGTTGGCGGATGAAAGCGATCAAGAGATGCTTTAGAGCAAGATGTGTTTTCCAGATGTCATCGTTCGAAAGTTTTTCAATCTCTGAGGCCCACGCTGTTTGATCACGTAAAACTTGGGCCCAATCTTCGCCGATATTTTCGCGATAAAGCTCCTGAAAAACTGGTGCTATCCATGTCGGGGCATGCACGCCGTTAGTTACGTGTGTGATCGGAACGTATGACGGGCTTTTGGCTTCGGGAAACATATCCAGCCACAGATTCCTCGAAACTTCGCCGTGCTTTACGCTCACGCCGTTTGCCGAGCGGCACATTCTGATTGCCAATGGCGTCATTCCAAACTCCTCGTTACGGTCGTCGGGATACTTTCTTCCCATTGCGAAAAGCTCCTCTTCGGACAGCTTCAACGCAGAGATAAAATTGGCGTCGAAGCATCCTCGAAGCTCCCTGGTCGAGAAAACGTCATTGCCAGCGGCCACCGGCGTATGCGTGGTAAAAACACATTGTTCCCTGACGGCAACGGCTGCTTCGGTGAAGGACGAGTCGTGGCTAGATTCGAGGAATTCGCGTGCAAGCTCGAGTGTCAAAAAAGCCGAATGGCCTTCATTGAGATGAAAAACGGATGGCGTTACTCCTAATTGGCGTAAGAGCCGGACACCTCCAATGCCGAGCACTTTTTCCTGTACGATTCGCGTTTCCGTACTGCCGCCATAAAGATGGCCCGTGATCAGCCGATCGACTTCGGGGTTTTGCTGTACATTTGTATCGAGAAGATAAAGTGAAATCCGTCCGATCTTTGCCAACCACGCTTGTGCAAAAACTTCGCGTCCCCGTATATGAACCGTGACTAAGATTCGTTCCCCGTTTTCTCCCATTACAGGTTGAACTGCAAGCTCGGAATCAAAGCTGTCTATATATTTCTCTTCCTGCAAACCGTCGTGGCCGATTTTTTGGCGAAAATAACCATAACGATAAAAAAGGCCGATCGCAACAAGCGGGACATTCAAATCGCTCGCCGATTTCAAATGATCCCCCGCCAAAATTCCGAGGCCGCCGGAATAGATCGGAAGCGAATTATGGACGCCGAATTCCGCACAGAAATATGCCGCCGGATTTTTGGCCGTGATGTTTGCGAAAGATTGCTGCTGCTGGCCGATATACTTATTGTAAATTATTTTAAACCTTTGCAAACGTGCTACATACGGCTTCTCCAGTGATTTTTGCCATAACCGAAGCTCGCTGATCTGTTTTAGTAAAAGACGCGGATTCTGCTCGCACCTCTCCCAAAGCGACGGGTCAAGTTCGCGAAAAAGGGCAGTTCCCTCAGCGTTCCATGACCAAAGAAAATTCCACGATAATTCTTCAAGGGCATAAAGCGTTTCCGGAAGAGGCCGGTTAAAATAAAAATCGGTGCGGAAGGCTTGGTCTGCGGCTGGCTGCATATTGCTCAGGGTATCGGACTCAAACTCCTTCATAAGATCAAAACAAATATGATTTATCGGAAACTATAAACCAAGAATGATGGAGTATCAAATTTTGTTAGCAATATGTTGATTGCAGATCAGATACATCTTACGCTGACGTTTGCTCACACCCATATCAAACCGTTATCATTTGAAAACAAATTTACTCAAAGAAACTATTAGAATGATAATACCTGTTAAATGGACGGATGAGGGCGTGAATATGCTCGATCAACGGCTTTTGCCTACGGAAGAAAAATGGCTGATGCTAAAGACCTATAACGATGTAGCAGCTGGAATAAGGGATATGGTCGTGCGTGGAGCACCGGCAATCGGGGTGTCTGCGGCATACGGCGTAGCCTTGGGGGCGAAGCAGTTTGTTGGAACGAACGTCGTCGATCTGGAAGACGAACTCGACTATGTCTGTGAAGTGCTAGGTAAAACGCGTCCGACAGCCGTAAATCTATTCTGGGCAATCGACCGCATGAAACGCACGTTTCATAAGGCGAAGGCAGAAGGGAGATCGATCAGCGAGATCAAGCAAACATTGCTTCAGGACGCTAAGGACATTCATGAGGAAGATATAGAATCGCAAAGATTGATCGCGCAATTCGGGGGCGAGTTGATCGAGGATAATTCGACCGTATTAACACATTGTAACGCAGGTGCATTGGCAACAGGCGGCGTTTGGGGAACCGCTCTCGGCGTAATTCGCGGTGCTGTTAATCAGGGGAAAACAATATCTGTAATTGCGGATGAGACGCGGCCGTATATGCAGGGAGCACGGTTGACTGCCTGGGAACTGCTGCAGGATCAAATTCCGGTCAGGCTCATCACAGACAGCATGAGCGGCCATGTTATGAAAAACGGCGACGTACAGGCTGTCGTTGTAGGATCGGACAGGATCGCTGCGAACGGTGATGTAGCAAATAAGATCGGGACTTATATGGTCGCCGTTCTGGCCCGACGGCACGGCATTCCATTCTATGTCGCCGCGCCGCTTTCAACCGTCGATCTAAACTGCCCGACCGGCGATCAGATTCCTATCGAAGAGCGCGATATTCGCGAGATCACTCACGTTAAAGACATTCAATTAGCTCCAGAAGGGATCGACGTCAGTAACTATGCTTTCGACGTTACGCCAAATGATCTCATAACCGCGATAATTACCGAAAAAGGCGTTGCGAGGGCACCGTATGTAGAGAGCTTGAAGAACATGTTTAATGAGTGATTTCAGGAAATTGATCACGAATGAAACGCTGTCGTAACGGATCTTAGATTTGGTCATTTTTGGTCTTCGGCTTGCCACTATGATTAGGACCACATCAAATGTTACTCGCGATGAATGGAGGCATAGCCTCAGGTTTTTATGAAAAGCTTTCGGAAGGGGCAAGGCCATTCCGCTCATCATATGGGCGTAGCCCTTTTTAACTTCCCAGTCGTGTTTCTGTCTCGATTTTGATACACTTTCTATAATTGAATAGTCATTCATTTCACTTCAAACTTATGATCAAACGCGAAGAAATCGAGATGGACGTGGTAT
>JACDAY010000160.1 GCA_013695195.1 Blastocatellia bacterium
GGTGTAACCGGCTGCAGGCTCAAACCGAGTTTGCCGTTTGGCCTTTCAGCCTCGCCGTTTTGTCCATTTTGCGGAATGGTGTTTCCGGAGTTATCTTCGGTTTCAAATTCCTCGAGCGTTGCGGTCAGTTCCTGAGTGGTGCCATCTCGAAGCACGGTTACCCTGATCTCTGTTCCGGGCAGCGTTCCGGCGACTTTGTTGCGCAGAATATTGCTGTCCTCGATCCTTTCGCCGTTTATCGCGGTGATAATATCGCGGAGTTTAATGCCGGCTTTCTCGGCTGCGCTTCCTGAAAGGACCTGGTTAACGAGAACGCCTGATTTGTCCTTCAATTCAAGAGCCTGGGCGGCTTCATCGGTAATGTTTTGAATACCGATCCCGAGCTTTCCGCGCCTAACCCGGCCGTCCTTCAATAGCTGGTCCATAACGGATTTTGCCATATTTGAAGGTATCGCAAATCCGATGCCGATATTTCCGCCTGCGGCGCCAGGAGACGAAAGAATCTGTGAATTAATGCCGATAAGCTCGCTGTTTAGATTGACGAGGGCACCGCCGGAATTGCCGCGGTTGATCGGAGCATCGGTCTGTAGAAAATCTTCAAAGCTTTGGCCGTCGCTAAGTCCAGTCCGGCGGCCCTTTGCCGAGATGATACCGGCAGTTACGCTTTGCCCGATGCCCAGCGGATTTCCGATCGCCAGAACAATATCCCCGACGCGCACGCTGTCAGAGTTGCCTAGGTTGAGAAAAGGCAGGTCCTGGGATTCGATCTTTAGCACGGCTAGATCGCTCGGTTTGTCCGCTCCAATCAGTTTCGCTTCAAAAGATTTGTTGTCGGCCATCAATACGGTGATCTTGTCGGCACCGTCGATCACATGGGCGTTTGTAAGTATTGTGCCGTCCGCGCTTACGATCACGCCGGAACCCAACCCGCGCTGAAGCTGCGGCCTTCGATTCTGCCCCTGGCCCGGATCCTGTCGGAAAAATTCGTCTCCGAAAGGAAACGGTTGCTGAGACTGCTGTTTAGCTCTGCCTTCCGCTTCAATTCGTACGACAGCGCCTGCAGTATTCCCAACCACATCCGCGTAAGATGTCCTAACGCCGTCTACTACAATCGGTGCGGGCGGAGCAGCGGATTGATTCGGTGCGACGGCTACGTCCTGGCCGCCAAATAAACCTGTCCTGCAGCCCGAAAAGATAGACACGGAAACAAGAAGTAAAATGACAAAACTGTTTCTATTAAACATCCAATATTTCTCCAGATAATTTCTTAATTAAGATTTTAGCTTATATGTAAACAAATTAAAATAATTCTGGCAGGTTTTACGAAATGGAGTAAGAGTAAGTTCAGGAATAAATCGAAGAAGCGGGTGCAAAGCAACCCTTTCGGACTGTCAATTTTTTACAATGAAAACAGAATCCTCAAAACTGTTGACAGGATATCGCCCTAACAATTGCAGGTCCGGAAGGGTTACTTGCACCCGCTTATTCAATTTATCTTAATTTTCCCCCATAACCTTCGGTGTTTCGTGATTGAAAATATAGGCGAGAGATTTGTAAACGAGTTTAGCACATAGAAATGCGGGCGAATCGTAGTCTTCGACATAGGAATATTCGACCAGGTCCATTCCTACAACCCGTTTATTTCTGGCGATTTGACGGATTAGATTCAGCGTTTCGTACCAGCCCAGCCCGCCCGGTTCGGGTGTTCCGGTCGTCGGTACAAGGCCCGGGTCAAGACCATCGATGTCGATTGTCAGATAAACATTTTCGGTCAGGGAATCGACCGCCTCGGCTATCCAATCCGTGCGTCCAACGATGTCTTTTGCCCAAAATATCTTTGTCGACAGGCCGAATTCCAGCGAACGCATCTCATCTGCAGAGATCGAACGGATACCGACCTGCACTGACGGGATTCGCAAATCTTTTACGACACGTGCCATGATCGAAGCATGCGAATGCGGGGTGCCATCATACGTGTCGCGAAGATCGGCATGAGCGTCGATCTGGAGAACGCTTAAATTATGGTATTGCTCAGCATGAGCCTTTATGACCGGGCCAGAAACCGAATGTTCACCACCGAGCATACACAGGAATTTACCCGATTTCAGGATTGTTTTAGTGTATTCGTAAAGCGAATTCATCATCAATTCGGGTGTCTCGAGGGGCGTAAACTCTTCGAGTGTATGGATGCCGATCTTATACACCTCGGAATCTGTCTCCTCTTCATAAAGCTCCATATTCCGCGATGCATTAACAATAGCCATGGCACCCGAACCGGTTCCGGTTCCATAAGATACGGTGCCTTCGTAGGAAACAGGAAGCACCAGAACTCGCGCCGAGTCAAACGCTGAATATTGCTCTTCATCGATCCCGCCGAAATTCATTGGAAGTTGTAATGATTGGGACATAAGAAGTGTGGAGTGCGGAACGCGGACTGATGAAGATAAGAATCTTTTATTCCGCATTCCACACTCCGCATTCCGCATTAGGGTACTTCGATCGTCATTTCCTTTCCGGCAAAGCTGAAAGTTGGACGCTTACGGCCTTTCATAAATTTTGCAGCCGTTTGCGAAAGCGCCGTGATAATCATCGGGAGCGCTATGGAAGGATCGCTAGGAACATAGGCCGTTGTTGCACCCCGCAGCAGTTTTCCGAACAAGTCAGTATGATTGCCGGCGAATGAAGGAGTTCGAATATCAAGTGGAACTGAATCGGTTGTGATCGAAATAGCGTATTTGTGACCGCGCGGAGTGGTACGCGTTATATACGACGAGATCTCCGCCATATTGACCATGCTTTGGCTGCACGTGCTGCCTAATGTAATAATTCCCGAATTGCGGGTCTTTTGAGCGATCTGCATCATGTCCATGGTGTCCTGTGTCGTATCGAAAGTGAGATGCGACTTTTTTTCAAAACGGGCTCTTGCGATGCCGACGGAAAGCTCCGTGCTGATGAGGTCAGGGCAAAAGATCGGGATTCTGGATTTGAAAGAGGCGGTCATAATGCCGTCTTCGTGAGCTATCTCTGCAAGTTCGCGTCCCATCAGGTGAAGAAATTCGCGCATCGAATACGACCGGGTCAGATCGAGCTGGTTTATCACGCTGCCGACCCATTCGTCAGCTTCGTGATACTCGTCGCTATTGGCGAGCGTGTCGCCCATTCGCATAACATCAGAGGCTTCGAGCTCTTCGTCGCTCATGCTCGGATGGGCCTGGTAATGGTTGCGGCCGAGCGTTTCGTGTATGTCCTGAAACAAAACCGAGCCGGACATAACGATCACATCGACAAAACGGTTTTTGATAACGTAGGCAAGCAGACGCCGCATACCCGACGAGATCAGGTTTCCGGAACCGCATAGATAGATCGTCGAATTATCATCCAGCATATCCAGCCAAATGCGGTGTGCTTCCGCCAATTGCTTCGCGCCGAATCCCGCTCCTTCCATTTTTTCCAGAAGTCCGGCTACGGACCTGTCCCGGTCAATCGGGACAGGCCTCGTTGGGACGGTTAAAAATTTCGAGGATTTTGTTTTCTTTTGAGCCACCATCATAATTTCTCCAAATCGATTAAATTGTAAAATTGCTAAATATCAACACGGTCCCTCGTATAAAATTCGAGGCTGTTACAGTTGTCGCAGCGGTAAGCTTCAACGCGATACCCTTCTCGGCCCGAGGTCTTTACGCCGGACCAAAACGTTTCTTCGGGTTCGCCTTCAACCCATGCCTGCTGCGTTTTATACTCAAGATGTCCCCGGTCGAAGACAAATCCTTTGGACATCTTGCCGCCGCATTTTGAACATTCGATTTCAGTAGGCATAAAGGTCAACTCCCGTTCGGCGTAAGATATGTATAACTCTCCGCCTGATTCTCGTAAAATTCGATCAGTTGATTGCCTTCCTTTGTTGAAAGCTGCCCGTCTTTTATCCTTTTCATAACGGCGCGGCGAAACTGGTCGTGAAGCTGCACGGCGTCGAAGCGTACGGTCAACAAAGCGTCCGCCAGCGTCGCTCCGTATATCACCTTCTTAATAATATGTCCGTCTTCGCCGATAAAAATGTGGGCCTCGTGCGGAACACCGAAAAGATTATGGTTGTTTCCCATAACTTCCTGATACGCCCCGACCAGCATCATCGCCAGATAATACGGCTCGTTTTTGACCAGCTTATGAAGCTCGAGAACAGGTTTGACATCGTGAAGATCCACGAATTTATCAACTATTCCGTCGGAATCGCATGTTATATCACATAGCGTAGCATATTCCGTCGGCTTTTTGTTGAGTTTATGTATCGGCATGATCGGGAAGAGCTGCTCGAGCGCCCAATTGTCCGGCATCGACCTGAAAACAGAGAAGTTAGCAAGATATTTCGCGCATAAAAGACGGCGTAATTCGTTGAATTCCTCCGCGACATACTTTTTCATTTGGGCGAATTGATCGGCCTTTTCGCAAACATCCCAAAACAAAACCTCGCCCTTGCCCTTATCTTCAAGCGTGATCAGGCCGAGATTAAACATTGTGAAAAGCTCTTCGCGGTTTTCGAGAGCGTCGTGATAATACTCGCGGTAATTCTTGCCGTTTATAGTTTCGTTAAGATCGTAAAGCTCGCGGACGATTTGCGGATCATCAGCCTTTACTTCGAGCGGCGTCAGATCCTCGACAACCGTTTCGATCTCGTCCTGAATATTCGTAACGAGAACCGCGTGGTAGGCCGAAAGAAATCGTCCCGATTCCTGAATGATCGTGGGATGAGGAACATTTTCGTCGTCGCAAACCTGTTTGATCACATAAATTACGTCGTTCGCAAATTCCTGCGCGTTATAGTTTGCCGAGGATTCGAACGAGGTGCGCGAGCCGTCGTAATCTACAGCCATGCCGCCGCCGACATCCAGATAATCCACCGGAATTCCCATCTGGTGGATCTTTGCGTAAGTGCGCGCCGCTTCTTTCATTGCATTCTTGATGCGTTTTATATCGGTAAGCTGCGAGCCGATGTGAAAATGGAGAAGTTTCAGCATGTCGATGCGTTCGGCTTCCTGCAGTTGCCGAATGACATCCAGAATTTCCGTCGTCGTCAAACCGAATTTGGCAGCCTCGCCGCCCGATTTTTCCCATTTGCCGGAGCCTTTTGAATAGAGTTTTACGCGGACGCCGAGCATCGGCAGATTGGCCTCGGGATTTTCGGCCAGAACTTCCTTGACCTGGCTCAGCGTATGATCGAGTTCACTCATCTTTTCGATGACGATCACGACATTCTTTCCCGCCCCGGCGCCTGTGAACGCTAGTTTTACAAAATCACGATCTTTAAATCCGTTCAGTACAAGCAAGCTGTCCTTTGACTGCTCCAAACCGAGAGCAGCGTACAGCTCGGCCTTCGAACCTGCCTCGAGGCCGAAATTATAGCGCGAGCCTTCGCGCAGGTATTCCTCGATCACGGCACGGTTTTGATTGACCTTCATCGGATAAACACAGAGATGGCCGCCTTCGTAATCAAATTCTTTGATGGATTTTTTAAAAGCTGTTTGCAGCTTGCGGATCTGCCCGAAAAGAAGCTGCGGAAAACGAAGCAAAACCGGCGTATTTATGCCGCGTTTGCGCAAATCGTCGATAATTTCCTTGACGTCGGCCGTTAAATTTTCATTCTCGGGCGAGTAGACTACGAGATTTCCTTTCCGGTTGATGCCGAAATAGCCTGCTCCCCAGTTATCGATACCGTAAGTTTCGGCGGTTTGCTCCGTAACAGAACTCAATTTGCGCTGCTCCAAATATGAAATCGGAAATCCCTTGAATCTGCGATAAAAACTTTTATCTTAATAAAAATCCGGCAAAAAGCAAAAAGCCTGACTTTATAAATTTTGTGTAACCGATAGCATAACATTATTTTAACGCTTGTGGCATAAACTTTGCGTTTGCAGAAATACGAGGGACTGAAGTCCAACTTTTGAAAAAAGACTATACCTGCATTTTATGAGCGTTTGGAATTTTTTTAATATCCCGGCGTAGAGCGGTTACCAAAAAATGGTGTCAAATTTTGTCACAAAATCAGTATCCAATGAAAAACCATGAATGTTTTTGAAGACTTGATCGGTGAGTTGAAGGACGAGAATTTGCTCGAAGACACGATAATCGACGTGCGCGGGACAACTGACGTTACTTTCGATGATTCGGAAGTGGTTTTTGATGATCATTTTGCCACTGCCGGCCCGAAGGAAGAAGGTTATCGTGGAGTGGAGCCGGCCGAGGAAAAGGACTTTTATCACAAGCGGGCAATAGACGAAATTTCCTGCCTTCAGATGGTAGAGCATATACTTTCAGGCGTCGAGCGTGAGCATATGAAGACGGCGCCCGCCGCATTCGACGATTTCGAAGTAAAAAAGGCCCTGCACAAATTCCTGCAGGTTCCCGGCGGCCCGCATTTGCCGGAAAAAGCAGTAGCCGAGTTGCTTTTGCTCGATGAAACACAAAAATGGAGTGCGGCGTTGTCAGCTCGCGACCGGCGGGTCTCGGTTGCGAATCTGCGCCGTTTCTGCGAAAACTCAAAGCCTGTGCTCAGCTCCCAGGCACTTCTGGCACTCGCCCGACTTTATAGAAACTCGCCGTTTTCTGAAGACGCACGCAAAAAATTTGATTTTGTTATGACACGTCTCTTTACACGTGAGATTGGCGGCGAAAAGCGACGGCTGCTTTTCCAGCGCCCTGAAATGACGGCGCATATAAAAACAGTTTACGAAAATTGGTCGAGCAATCTATTGTATGCGACCGATGAAGATGAGGGCGACGTTTCGCTTTCCGTTACCCGTTTTGACGACTTAGCGATCGAAGCGGAAACGGCCGAAACCTTTGACGAACTTCTTGACGTGGATTTTTTCAATAAAGTGCGAATTTATAAAGAAGAACTTGGCGATATGTTCTTCGTACCGGAAGTCGCGTCAGCCGCCTTCGAATGCAACTTGAGAATCGGCAACAAATATATCGAGCTGATCGCCATCGAAAGAGCAGCCGCCGGTATCGAAACTATTGAAAAAAAATACGGCTTTACTTATGACCAGATCGTCTCGAATGCAGCCGGGAAAACTCTAAACCTCGTTAACCTGCTACGCGAGTGGCAGGACCAGGCCGACGAACAAGCCGAAAAGAAAGCCGATTTCATGCGGGATGCCGAGCCGGCTGTCCGAGAAAGAGTTAAACCGAAGAAACGGGTCAATGAAACAGTCATCATAAAGCCCGCAGCCAGAAAATCCGAATTCGCCGAGGAGGAAGAACAAAAAATTCTTGGCCTCAACAAATGGGTTTTCGCCATCGTCGTTACAGCAATTTTCGCCGCCGCCGTCATCTATTTCATATCATAAAACGTCGTTTCCAATCTCGGAATTCTTTTATTCCTTGGGGTTAATATTTTATCGAAAATCGACGTTACAGTATGTGCGGCCTCCGGGGTCGCATTTTCTTGACCGTGTTTTCTCCGGAAGATTTCTCGGTATGGCGCCATTCAACGAAGGCGAAGCTCGCGGCTCACGAATTATCTAACCACAGTCTTTCCGGCCAAGAATGATATGAAAGACACGCTGGCGAAATGAACAATTGAACGGAATAATTAACAAATGATCTAATATAGTCATCGATTTAAAGTTTACCCGCAAATTACCATCCAAAAATTATCCTAGCTTTTCGGCTAATCATACTAAAATGTAAAGCTGTCAAATTTATCCCACAAAAATGTAGGAATATAGAATTGAATAAAAGATTAATGCCCCCCATTTTAGCTGTAAATGAATAACTTTGAGGTGCTTATGTATCTTTAACCAATCCGGCATACCCTTTGCTTTGAATTATCGGAATTCAATAGCAATGCTAAATATTAAGTATATTCTGGAGAAATATGACCGTAAAAAATGTATTGACTTTCGCCGCTGATCACGAGGCGAGATTTGTCTCGATTCGTTTCACTGATTTGCCGGGTGCATGGCACCACTTAACATATCCGATACAATATCTGACAGAAGACTCGTTCGAAGACGGCTTCGGCTTTGACGGATCAAGTCTTCGAGGCTGGGCGGCGATCAATGAGTCCGACATGCTGCTGGTCCCGGATCCGTCGAGATTTTGGGTAGATCCGTTTGCAAAGGAAACGACGATCTGCCTTATAGCAAATGTCGTCGAGCCCATTACAAAGGAAGGCTATGGGCTCGATCCGCGCTCTGTTGCTTTAAGGGCAGAGAGTTATCTGCGGTTTACCGGAATTGCCGACACAATCAATGTCGGGCCTGAAGCAGAGTTTTTCGTATTTGATCAGGCTGCATTTCACAACGATCCGCAGTCCGCCGGTTTTACAATAAATTCGGAAGAAGGCCATTGGAACTCCGGCCGCACAAGCAGCGACACGGCTCCAAATCTCGGTTTCCACATCCGCGCTAAGGAAGGTTATGTTCCGGTGGCGCCGGTGGACTCCCTTATCGACCTCCGAAATGCCATGACGATGACGCTTGCCGACGTCGGCATAAACGTCGAGTGTCACCACCACGAGGTTGCCACCGCCGGCCAGTGCGAGATAGATTTCAAATTTTCAAACCTTCTACACACGGCAGACAATTTGATGCTGTTCAAAAATATCGTCAAAAACACAGCCGTAAAGCACGGCAAGACTGCGACATTTATGCCAAAGCCGCTGTATGGTGACAACGGATCGGGTATGCATTGCCATCAATCGCTGTGGAAGGATGGAAATCCGTTGTTCGCCGGTGAAGAATATGCCGGACTGTCCGAAACCGCCATGTTTTATATCGGCGGCCTCCTGAAACACGCACCGGCGCTAGTCGCCCTGGCTGCGCCGACGACGAACAGCTATAAGCGGCTCGTACCCGGCTTCGAGGCTCCTGTGAACCTTGCATACTCGGCACGGAACCGTTCGGCGGCGGTACGCATACCGATGTTCTCTGCTTCGCCAAAAGCAAAGCGGCTTGAGTTTCGCCCGCCGGATCCGAGCTGCAACCCATATATTACTTTTGCTGCGCTGCTTATGGCAGGCCTTGACGGCATTCAGAATCGTATCGAACCGGGCCCGCCGCTTGATAAAGATATCTACGATCTCCCGCCGGAGGAGCTCGCGAATGTTCCGTCGCTGCCGGGAAGTCTGGACGAAGCGCTGACCGCGCTCGAAGAGGATCACGATTTTCTTTTGAAAGGCGATGTATTCACGCGGCCTATGATCGAGCGATGGATCAGCTATAAGCGGGAAAAGGAGATTACGCCGCTCCGCATGCGCCCGCACCCGTTGGAATTTTCGATGTATTATGATGTGTAGGCAGAAGCACTGAGCAATAAGCAATAAGCAATAAGCAATAAGCAATAAGCAATAAGTAGTAAGTTGGCAGCGGGAAATCTTATTGCCAAATGCTTATTGCTTCGTAATTAAATGAAGATCATTCCGGTAACTCTGAAAGGGGACAATGTGCAGCTTGAACCGCTACAAATCGGTCACTGCGAATCGCTTTGCGAATTCTGTCTGGATGAAGAGCTTTGGCGTTGGACTGTCAACTTAGTAAAAACGCGGGACGATATGCTGCGTTACGTCGAAACAGCTTTGGAGGAGCAGCAAAACGGCATGTCGTTGCCTTTTGTTACGATAGAGCGTAAAAGTAACAAAATTGTAGGCTCGACACGATTCGGAAATATTGATACGGGAAATCGAAAGGCAGAGATCGGATGGACTTGGATTGATTCGCAATGGCAGCAAACTTTTGTAAACACTGAAGCAAAATTGCTCATGCTTACACACGCCTTCGAGGTATGGAGATGTATCCGGGTTGAATTTAAAACTGATGCTCTCAACGTTAGGTCAAGAAATGCCATTTTGCGAGTCGGAGCTAAAGAAGAAGGATTTTTGCGAAATCACATGATCACCGATAGCGGGCGTTTTCGAAACTCCGTAACCTTCAGTATCATTGACGAAGAATGGGAATCGGTTAAGGCGAATCTTAGAAGTAAATTAAAGAAGCAAGAATGAAGAATTCCTAAATTTACCAGCATGAAAATTAGATTTTCGTGTATAATTTGGCGTGGCTATGGAAAAGTTCACCATTTTATGTCCATGCTGTGAAGCGGCCCTGACGATAGACTCTCAGACGGGTGCAATTATCTCTTCTGAAGAAAAAAAGAAGATTCACGGATCTTTTGAGGATCTGAAAGGCGAGCTCGGCAAGCAAAAAGAGCTAAGGGATAATATTTTTGCGCAGGAGATGTCGTCAGTCAAAGATCGTGAGCGCTTGCTGGATGAAAAATTCAAAGAAGCTATGAAACGAGCCGATACAGATAAGGACAAGCCTTATCTCAACCCGCTTGATCTGGATTAAGTTTTTAAGTTTATTGGATTGAATAGAGCCCGCCGCCCAGATTTCAGAAGCAACCCCATAAATGACCTACTCCTCGAAAACGAAACAACAAGTATCACAAATCACAGAAAAACTTATCGTAGCACTTGACGTTGAAAGTGCTGAAATGGCACACACAGTAATCGATGAGCTTCAAGGCGTGATCGGAACATACAAAATCGGGCTCCAGCTTTTTACTTCAGCCGGACCCGGATTTGTCCGTGAACTGGCTGAAAGCGGTGTAAAAATATTTCTCGACTTGAAATTTCACGATATTCCTAGCACTGTCGCGAAAGCTGCTGTCGAAGCGGCTCGGCTTGGCGTTTGGATGCTAAACATGCATGCTCTTGGCGGAAGCGAAATGATGAAAACAGCAGCGGGCGATGTCAGGGAAGCCTGTGTTAAAGACAACCTCGCCGTTCCCAAAATCATCGGTGTTACCGTGCTAACGAGTTCGAATGAACGAGCACTGAACGAGATCGGAATCGAAAGAAAAGTTGAGGATCAAGTTTTGGATCTGGCCAGGCTTACCGCAAAATGCGGATTGGACGGCGTTGTGGCTTCTGCTCTTGAGATCGCCCCGATCCGTAATGCCATCGGCCGCAGTGATTTTCTGATTGTATCTCCTGGAATTCGCCCGGATTTTGCAACGAATAATGATCAGAAACGTGTAATGACTCCGGAGGCGGCGCTTAAAGCAGGCTCCGACTACCTTGTAATCGGACGGCCGGTTATAGACGCTCCGAACCGATTGTCGGCAGTTGAAAGTATTTTAGCAGACATGGAAGCGGTTTCAGAATGATCAAATCGACACATCCTGTGGTATCCCCAAATAATAAATCCGTGTTAAAAAACCTCAAATCATATCTGATTATCGCTATGTGCTTTTGCATGTCAGCGGTTTTATTTCGGCCCAGTGATGCATACGCCCAAATGCCGGTAAATCAAGAGACTGGTACACCGTTTCGCATCGGTGAAAAATTGACATATACCGTCGCGTTCGAGCGTTACAACAACGTTGCCTATGCCGAGCTCAAGACGGTTTCGAGAGGGAAAATCGGTGATATGGATGCCATTGAGCTGCGTTCCCGAATCAAGACTCTCGACTTTGTAAGTGCCGCCTTTTATCTGATAGACGAATCGAGAACGATTTTTGCCTCGCCGGAATTGGGGCTGCCGATTTATATTAGTAAAAATCGAAATATCGGCGGCCTGCCGAAAGAAACTATCCAGAATTATCTCACGGTTCCGGCTTCAAATTATGACCTGGTTACTTTGATTTACAAAATCCGTAATTCAGGCGGTTCCGGTGCTATGACAATCCAGGAAAACGAAAAGATTTATGCCATTACTTTCCAGACTACCGGAAACGAAAAAATTAAAACGGACGGCGGGGAATTTGACACGTCGATAATTACCGTCCAAAGCGAGTATCTGACCGATAATGGCTTAAAAGATCTTAGAATAAATCTTAGCTCGGATGATGCTAAGATTCCGGTTCTTATAAGATTTAAAAATGCCAAAGGCGAGTTCAAGGCCTCCGTCGCAAGCATTCAAAATATTGAGCCTCAGGCAGAAGTTTTGCCGACTCCGTCGCCTATTGCCACTCCGCGTCCGACTCCGGCGCCGGCAGCTACACCTAGACCGTATGTAGAAAATCAGCCATTGGCAGCGGATTTATCATTTGAGCTTGGCGAATCGCTTGAATACGCAATTACGACAGTCGGGCAGCCGGTCGGAACTTTTACGCTTCAGGCCAAAGAGCGAAAAGAGCTCCTCGGACAGGACAGTCTTTTATTGACTGCGACCGTAACAGGTGTTCAGCAGGGAAATCGGCTTTTCAGTTTGAACGATTATATCCGGGCTCAGGTGAACCCGGAAACGCTCGGCCCGCGCCAAATCCAGATTAATTTTAATGGAACTTTCAACAGCCTCAACCTGACGGCGCAATTTGACGAAAAGACTAGTGTTATAACATTTAACGGCGCCGGCCAGGTTGAGGCTCCGGTCGGAACGCACAGTCTCTTGTCATTAATTTATGCAGTCCGCTCGTTTAATTTAAAGCCGAGCAAAGACACGTATAATCCTATAAACGACACACGCGTCGCAGTATTTTGGGAAAACAAGCCTTATATTTTTACTCTTCGCCCTTCGACGGCGGAAATTATAGACATTAAGGGCATGAAGATTTCTGCCCAGTTAATTTCGGTCAACACTGGAAATCCGCAACTCGACAGCCTGAACATTAAAGTCTGGCTTTCTAATGACAGCCGGAGATTGCCGCTTCGTTTTTCAGCCGGACAGTATCAAGCCGATTTGATCTCCGAGAAAAATCTCCTTTTAAAATAACAATAATTCCTACAAAACTTCTAATTGAAATTGAAATCTATTTTCAATTAGGATAAAGTTGTGACTATTATCCAGATGTATTCCAAGAATAGCATTCATTTACGTATATGACTTTATCCAAACTTCCAGCCGGCGTGAACGCAACGGTTACGGCTGTCAATGGGGAAGGCGTCATTTCTAAACGCCTTATGGAAATGGGCATGGTTCCCGGTGTAACGGTCAGGCTCGTGAAGGACGCGCCCTTCGGCGATCCAATCGAGATTCGTATTTTAGGCTCCAGTCTGGCGATTCGTCGAAACGAGGCAGATTCGGTCGAGGTTGAACTCTAGGTTGTGGTGACAGAGATTTTGCGCGGGAGTTGCGGCAGGGACGCTATTCTTCTAGTTGAATCCTCTCTTTCTTTTTTGTTCTTGTTCATCTTTGTTCTTCTTGTTACGTGGTTTCACTTTTTTTCCCCAATTTCGGGATTAAAACGAACCAGGAATCAAGAATTACCACGGAACAAGACGAACAAGAAGGAATGAGAAGAATGTAAAAACACGCAAAAAAAGATGACGCGAGGTTTCAGTTCCAAAAGCTACAATGCAGCAAATCGAGAGCCGCTGATTTTAGTAAATACTTAATTGATTCGATAATGAATGAACAAACTCGTACAAATGCGAACGTCATAATCGCTCTTGCCGGAAATCCAAATGCCGGGAAGACTACGTTGTTCAATTCTCTAACCGGCCTCCGGCAGAAAATCGCAAATTACCCCGGCGTCACGGTCGAACGCAAGGCAGGTGTATGGAAACTCGATGATTTGACGATAACGAATCTGATTGATCTTCCAGGGTTATACAGCTTGGATGCCACATCCCTGGACGAAAAGATTTCGCGTGATGTTCTGACGGGAAGCATCGACGGATTTCCCAAGCCGGACGCAATCGTAGCGGTAGTCGACGCAACCAATCTTGAGAGAAACCTTTATCTGGTAACGCAGCTATTCGAGTATGAAATCCCTGTAGTCGTCGCGTTGACGATGATTGACGTTTTTGAAAAACAGAAACATCAGATCAACGTGCCTAAATTATCCGCACTTCTGAAAACGCCGGTCGTCGAGGTCAATGCAAAAAGCGGCCGCGGCAAAGAAAAGCTTGCCGAAATGACAGGTGCGGTAATAGGCTCGACGCCGCAGATTCCCCTGCGATTCAATGGTGAAATCGGCAACAGCAAAATATTTGCCAGGTACAATTTTATATCCGACGTAGTCCAGCAATCCATAAAGCACAACGACCTGGAGGAGCACTACGTTTCGGAAAAGATCGACAGTGTTTTGACTCACAAGGTTTTCGGATTAGCCATTTTGATAGCGGTTCTGCTTTTAGTATTTCAGGCGATCTTTTCATGGGCGGTCTTACCTATGGATTTGCTCGAGCAGGGATTTGGTGGTTTAGGTGAACTGGTCAGATCGCAGATGACGGAAGGCATTCTGGCCGATCTTCTGGTCGATGGAATTATTGCAGGTGTCGGCGGAGTTATGATCTTTCTGCCGCAAATTTTATTGTTGTTTCTTTTTATTTCCATTTTGGAAGACACTGGTTACCTGGCGCGTGCGGCGTTTTTGCTTGATAGATTGATGAGTCGCGTCGGGCTTCACGGTAAGGCGTTTTTGCCGTTGATGAGCAGTTTTGCTTGTGCGATACCGGGGATAATGGCTACGCGGACAATAGAAAACAGGCGCGATCGTTTCGCAACGATCCTGATTGCTCCGTTGATGAGCTGTTCGGCACGATTGCCGGTTTACACGCTTATGATTGCGGCGTTTTTCGCGGGACAAACGGTTTTCGGCATCTTATCTCTCGGCGCGGTGTTGATGCTGGCTATGTATTCGCTCGGCATTATAGCGGCGATAATCGTCGCGTTCGTTTTGAAGAGAACGATTTTAAAAGCGCCTCCGCCGCCGTTCATTATGGAGCTTCCACCTTACCGTTTGCCGAATGTCCGGACGATCTTGCAAAATATGCTTTCGCGCGCCGGGCTTTTTGTAAAACGAGCGGGCACTGTAATTTTGGCAATTTCGATCGTGCTTTGGGCTCTTATGTATTTTCCACGAGCGGAAGTCGAGAGTTCCGAGGTTCGAGTTCAGAGTGTGGAGCAATTCGAAACTCCGAACCCCGAATTCGATACTAATAGTCGACAACTTCAAAACAGTTATGCCGGAAAACTAGGACACATTATCGAGCCGGTTATACAACCTCTCGGTTTCGATTGGAAGATTGGTGTGGCATTGATCGCGAGTTTTGCCGCTCGCGAGGTTTTGGTTTCTACGCTCAGCATCATTTACAATGTCGGCAAAGATGAGAATGAAGAATCCGAAACGCTGATTTCAGCCATTCGCAACGCTAAAAAACCTGACGGCAGTCTCGTCTGGTCGCCATTGACCGCGTTGACGCTGATGGTGTTCTTTGTTTTGGCGATGCAGTGCATGTCGACAGTCGCCGTCGTCCGCCGCGAAACGAACTCATGGCGCTGGACGATGTTTATGGTCGGATATATGACAATCCTGGCCTACGCCGCCGCCTTCGTTACTTATCAGGGCGGCAGACTGTTGGGGTTCACTTAAAGTCTTGTTGACATAGTTATGAACTTTCAAAACATCATAGCGGCAATAATAATCTTCGGGGCAGTAGCATACGTCGCTATGCTTGTTTATTGGAAAACGCGTTCCTTTTCACCAAAAAGCGGCTGTGCGTCCGAATGCGGATGCGGTTCCAAATCCGACGATGCCAAACACACCCATTAAGACGATCGTCTTGAGCATAAGCGACTCGCGCACTGAAGAAAATGATGAATCAGGCGTGACTTTGACGGAGCTTCTTCTGACGATGGGCGCGCAGGTGGTTGAAAAAATTATTGTATCGGATGATTTGAGCGATTTACGGAATACGCTTTATGTCTTGACAGATCGCGAAGACGTTAATCTTATTATAACGACAGGCGGAACCGGCTTTTCCGCACGCGATAACACACCCGAAGCGACTCGTTCGGTAATAGAAAGGGATGCGCCCGGCCTCGCGGAAGCAATGCGGCGCGAAACCTACAAAAAAACACCTATGGCTATGTTGTCGCGTGGTGTATGCGGCATTCGCGGAAAGACGCTGATCGTCAATCTGCCCGGCTCGCCCGACGCCGTTTCGGAATGTTTCGAAGTTATAAAGCCCGTCCTGCAGCACGCCGTGAATTTATTGACAGGCGAAACAAAGCATAAATGAAATCTTTTCTATTTTACCTGGCGATTTCGCTTACGACTTTACCGTCGATAATCGTTCCCGTGCAGTGGGTCGTGTATTCAAACGGATCGCCGTCGTACATTGCGATGTCGGCGTCTTTACCAACCGCGAGGGAGCCGATCCGGTTATCCAAACCGAGAATTTTCGCGGCATCGATCGTTATCAAAGCGAGGGCATCGTTTTTACTTAGGCCGTTTGCGGCCGCGAGAGCCGCTTCGAATAAAACAACACGTGTTTTCGGCACGTAGCCTTCATAACCGCTTTGCAACGCCACTGGAATTCCCGCAGCTTTCAGTTTCGACGCTGTTGTCAGCGACATGTTTTCAGTATCCCCGCCGGCCCGTGCCATTGTGGGGTGAATTATTATAGGGAAACCGGATGCTTTTATTTCGCTGAGCAGCATATGAGCGTCGGACACACCATCGAGAACGATTCGGATGTTAAATTCTTTGGCGATTCGCAGCGCGCTCATAATATCCTGAGATTTGTGCGCAGTGATGAGCAGCGGTATTTCGCGTTTGATGACCTTCATTAAAATTTCGGATTTTAAATCTTTCGGAGCCTCGGTTTTTTTCGAGCTTTCGAGAGCTTTAATTAGTTCCGCCCGTAGCATCGAAACCTGTTTCGCACGGGTTCCCGGTGATTTTCCGGTGCCAGCCAATGCGCTTTGGCCGAAAGTTACGGCAATCATAGCGATTGGAATGACGGTCGCTTCATCAACATTCCTGCCGGTTGTTTTTGCAACCATCGTTTGTCCCGAAACAAGAGCCGACGGTTGGTGTCCGGTGTGGATCGTAGTTACTCCAAAGCCGCGTATCCATTCGATCAATTTCTCTTCCGCATCGTATGCGTCAATCGCGCGGAGCTCCGGCTGAACAGAATTGCCGCCGTCGAGAGCCATCTGATCGTGCGGCTGATTCAAATAACCGTTCAAGCCCACTACTGTGTGTGCGTCGATAAGCCCGGGCGTTACGACTTTTGCGGACAAAACGCGATAGTTTGTCGGAATCTTTACACTCGCAGCGTTCCCCACGGCTTCGATCTTGCCGTTGTTAATAAGAATTACGCCATTTGTGATCGGCTCGCCGGTCATTGTCCAGACGGTTTCGCCCTTGACGGCGATTTGAGTGTATGCACTCGCCGAAAAAAGCAGAAGAATCACTGCCGAGACGCCGAGACGCCGAAGTAGGTTGTTGAAAATCATAGTCATTAAGTTTACTTTCTTTCCTTTGCGTGTCTGCGTCTCGGGGCGTTGTAAATCTTCATCTTCGTCAATTTCCACTTCCGATGTCGCCGTCAAAACATTCGATATGAGCATCGCCGTCCGTTCCGGCGCCGAGTCCGCCGACGGCGATCAGATAATCCTTCGCATCAGCGCGGTCAAAGACCTTTTTGCCTTCCACCCAGGTTTGCAGGACGTGTGTGTAAACGCTCAACGGATCGCCGGACAAGACGATGAAGTCGGCGTCCTTGCCTGGTTCCAGCGACCCAACATTAACTTGTAGATCGAGCATGATAGCGTTTGCCATCGTCATGCCATAAAGCGCTTTTTCGCGCGACATACCGGCCCGCACTGCCAAACCGGCCGAGCGCAGAAACCAGCGCGAATCGGTTATTCCATCATCGGTGTGAAAGCCGGTCAGAACTCCGGCTTTCTCGAGTGCGGCGCCGCTTTCAAATTTGAGACCGACGGCTTCAAGCTTGCCGCCAGGCGAATCTATTACAATGATCGACGCTGGAGCCTTGGCCTTTGCAATTTCATCGGCGACCTTCCACGCCTCGGAAACGTGCTGCAGAACTATTTTGAATCCGAATTCCTTCTGCAGACGCAAAGCGGTTAAAATATCGTCGTGACGGTGGGTATGAAAATGCACGACGCGCTTGCCGTCCAGAACTTCGACCAACGCTTCCATAGCCAATTCCCGGGCGGGCATTTTGGATGCATCGCTGCCGGCTTTTTTAATTTTGTCCCGGTATTCCTGCGCTTTGATAAACTGTTCGCGGACCAGAGCCGCGGATTTCGCACGGGTTCCGGGAAACTTGCCGCCTCCGGCTCGGATCGGGTTCGTGCCGTTTGCGAATTTGATTCCACCCGCATATCTGCCGGCCTTGTCGTAGATAAGCAGGTCGTCAATTTTGACGGCGTTGTCCCGGAGTTTCAAATATAATGTCTGGCCGCTGTCCAGATGTCCGGAGCCGGGCATTACGTTGACGGTCGTGATGCCGCCGGCTTGAGCACGTTGGAGACTGACGGCACGGGCGTTGATGCCGTCGAGTAGCCGGACATCCGGCTGGATCGGCCCGGATTCATCGCCGCCGGAACCGCCGCCGATGTGGCTGTGCGAATCTACGAGGCCCGGCATTATAGTTCTGCTGTCCAAATCGATTTTTACGACGTTAGAAGGTAACTTTACTGCTCGTGTATCGCCGACGGCTGTAATTTTCCCGTTTTGAACGAGTAAAACTCCTTTCTCGATTGGTAAACCGGCGATCGGAATTATTCTGGCATTTATGAACGCCGTGGGTTTGTCCTGTCCTAAGACCGAACAGACTGACAGCATAAGGATAGCGACACAGTAGCAAATATTTTTTTTCATAAGACCTCAATTAGTAGCGCTTTATGTAATTTATGAGAAGCGGCGTGTATTGATAAATTGCTACATAAATATGATTTCTGTCAAGATTGGAGTAACGAAATTACACACCATTTTCTTCAATGTCCAAAAAATCTCGAAGTCGAAAAAAGTTCGGAACAAAGGTGGAACTCATGTCGTATTCGATCTTATTAGACCGAAAGAATCCAGTTTTCGGTTTGCGATATTTTCGGTAAAGCCAAAATATAACTGATCTAAAATTCTAGTACGCAAAAACTACAAAAGCGAACGTCTTATCTACGGCACGCTAATTGCAAAAAGTATTCGGGCAGGGAATAAATGACATCCAGAAGCAGATTCATAGGTTAAAATCATACAGAACAAGGAGGAGGCAATTGTGAGTAATAAAGCTAAAATTAAAGTTATTAAGAAGAACGAAGTAAAAGTTACGCAAGAGCCGCAAATGGTTGAAACACAACCAAAACGCGAGGCTGCGAGAGCGGTGGTTTCAACCGTTACGAATTGGGTCAGCGATTTTCAAACTCGGAAACGCGATGAGACCAAGGCGGCATTCGAAAGGTTTCTAACCCCAAATCCCCGGCCCAGCGAATCGTAAAGTTTCAATACATTACCGGATCTTGTCACGCCGGTAATCAATCATTTTCATACAAAAAAAAAGTAAAAAAAGCAGGTGCTATGAGTCTGTTTTTTACTGCGCGGCCTCTGGTAAATATCTTTTAAATATAAGTTGGCGGATTTTCCGGTTCGCTGTTATGCTAACGCCAAACATTTTTAGGTCAATTAAAGTAGATCAACAGCGCGAATTATCGCAGCAGGGTTTATAATCCACAAAGACAGCGATGAGAGTACAGCTTTTACCAAGCAGTTTTGAGGAAAACGGCGGAGCTTCTACTAAACAGCATCTGACATGCATTCTCGTGGATGATCGTATAGCCTTTGACGCGGGCAGCCTTGCAATGGCAAGCAGCATGCTGCAAAAGCGCAAGGTTCGTGACGTAGTGCTCAGCCACGCCCATCTAGACCATATTGCCGGCCTTCCGTTATTTGTAGACGACCTTTTCTCCACCTTAACTGAGCCGATTCGCATCCATGCTACCGCGGAAGTAATCGAGATTCTGGAAAGAGATATTTTTAACTGGTCGGTGTACCCGCGTTTTTCGGAGCTGTTCAATCAGAACGGACCGGTGATGATGTATTTACCGTTCAAGCCTGGAGTGGAATTCAGGGTTGGCCACCTCTCGACCCGGGCAATCCCCGTCAACCATAAGGTTCCTAGCTGCGGTTTTATTGTGTCCGATGGATTTAAGACCTTTGCAATGAGCGGGGACACCGCTGCGATGGATGATTTTTGGCATGCAGTGAATGAGGCTTCAGACTTGTCCGCAGTTTTGGTAGAATGCGCTTTTCCTAATGAGCTTCAAGAGCTGGCAGCTGCTTCTCATCATTTAACACCTTCAGGATTAATGAATGAGCTTGCGAAATGCGAAAGGTCGGATTGTACATTTTATGTGGTAAATCTGAAGCCGGCGTATCGCGAACAGACAATAGAACAGATAGATGCCTTAAATATTGAAAATCTGAAATTGTTAGAGGTAGGCAGGGTTTACGAGTGGTAACTATTTTACAGTGCCGCGAAGAAAATTTAGCGACTCGAAGGCTCCTTCGCGATGTTCGCCGGTAAAATCGTGTAACACAACACGACCATTCGATCGAACGCTTTTGATACGAAACGTTCTTTCTTCACGGCTGCGACCCGGCATGATTTCAGCTTTAAAAGTAACAAGCATTTCCGGCCTGGCCCAAACATTCGCTGCCGATGTTTCTTTTTTGTTTTTACTATTAAAGATCGCCATTTATATTTTTCGGGTCCAGCTTCTTTTTATGTTTTATTTTTCGACGCGACGGATGGATCTTTTCTTCCGGCTTTTCATTCCCGAAGCGTTGAGTCGGCGGAGCGGTCGGTTTACGAATGGAGCCGAATCCCGGGCGTTCTTCTTTTTTACTCTTGCTGCCGCTCATGGAAGCAGATTATAGCAGATGACGCAAAATCGTCTATACCCAAATGAAATTAAAGTTTGGGGTTTTTTACCATTGGTTGCAGAACCTATTGATTGACAAATTTCAGCAAAAAATTCACTATGAAAATCGTTTCAATTGAAAACACAGCCAAATCATCCGAGGCAAACTAATTTCAAAGAGGAATAATTCAGGCCGGATGCAGCAATATCGCGAAGACGTAAATAAGTACCGGCGGCCGTTTTGGATGCCCGCCCTGAATTATTATTTTTTGGCGGCTACTACAGCGGCCGCCTTTTTCGTTTTTGTCTGGGGAATTTTGCATGACGGGATTGATGATTCCCAGTGGATCATGGCCGCGGCTGCTGCTGTGATTATCTTATCCGGTGCTGTTTTTTTAAGAGAAGTAGTACTTCGCGGCGCGCGAGACCGTTTTCTCTCTGCCAAAAGGCTCGATAAAAGCCTGCGAAACATTTCTTCGCATCCGGACCCGGCTCAAGATTCCACGAAACTGACTCTTGAAAGGAATAACGCAATTTTAAGGGAAATAAAACAAAAATCCGACGCTGCCAAAGTACTTGGAAAATTCTCCGAGGGACATAAGGAAGTAGTCGATATTTGCGATGAATATTTGGCCGCAACAGCTCGTGAACTTCCCAAAGTCGGAGCCGGTTCACCCCGTATCGCGGCTCTGCGAAAAGGGAACAAGCTCGCAGGCAGATCTCATCATTTTCATATGCTTCAATGGGTTGAGATCGAAGCACGTTCCCTAATGCAGGACGCTAACGCCCGTGATAAGATATCGGAAAAGCTGGATATTGCTCAGAAGGCTCTCGGAATAGTTGAACGTGGATTGGCTTTTTACCCGGACGAAATACGCCTGCTTGAATCGCAAGCCCTACTTCAGGATTTTACCGCTTCGATTAAAGTATCTAATTGGATCGATAAAGCCGAACGTGCATTTTTCAAGGGCAATCATAAACGCGCGATCGACCTTTATAAGGACGCTCTGTTCGATCTGGAGCGTGATAGTATTAAAAGCATGGACAGGCAACTTATGGCGGAAAAAATTCATTTAGAAATAAAACGCATAAAAGGATTTCCCGAAAAAACTTAGTGCAGCCTGTGCACAGTCATGAAATGCCATTGTGTTCTTGCAGCTTAATTGAAATTTTATAAATGATTTCGCAAAAATGCCCCAAGTGCAACAGTTCAAGAATACGTCGCGGCTATCGGCCGACTCCTCTCTGGTCGAAGTTTCTATTCAGGTTCAATCTTTTGTGTGACGGCTGTAATCTTGAATTTAAGGGATTTGCTCTGCCGGGAACGGTGAAGTCCAGCTCAGGCTCAAAGCGCCGGAAACAGGTTAATCTCAAAGGCCCAAATCGGCCCGGTGCCTAGAAACATAAGGAACGTAACGTAATTGCATCGGGAATAAAGAAAATAAAGTGAAAGAGACGCGCTTGAGTTATTTGGCAAATATTTTTCTTTCCATTATTTTTTTGGTGGCGGTAATTTATTCTCAGCCTCCGATTTCAGCTCCTGCAAATCTCCCTGCTTTGTCGCAGAATACTGCGGAGCTGGTGCATTTCGGTGATTTGATAGATGTCGATGTTGTGGGCAGCTTCGAATACGACTGGCGCGGAAGTTTGAACCCCGAAGGATTTCTCGATGGGTTGGATAGAATCGAAGAGCAAATCTACGGACTTTGTAAAAGTGAGGATGAGCTTGCAGCGGTTATATCCAAACAATACAGCGTGGCTCTTCGAGACCCCAAAGTCATAGTGAAGATTGTCGACCGTTCGAATCGGGCCGTCGTGTTTTTGGACGGAGCGGTGAAATTTCCACAACGCTTTCAGATAAAGCGTCCGGTTTTGCTTAATGAGTTGCTGGTAATGTCCGGCGGGATCACGGACAAGACGAGCGGCGAAATCAAAATTTTCCGGCCGCGGAATCTTAACTGCGAATCACAGCAGGGCGAGTCGATCGGTGATGCTTCTCAGGCCGGCCAAAGCAACGGCTCTAACGTTACACTCATCAAAATTACAGATTTGCTTTCGGGAATGCAGGAAGCAAATCCACGGATACTAAGCGGCGATATTATAACTGTTGTTGAGGCTTTGCCGATCTATTTGATCGGGGGCGTCGCGGTCCCGAAACAGATATCTTCGCGCTCTGAATTAACGCTGTCTCGTGCTATCGCGTCTGCCGGCGGAGTGTCAAAAAACGGCTTGGAAGACAAGATCACGATTTTTCGAAGGGACGGGAAGGAAAGACTTGTTATCGAAACCAGCCTTAAGAAAATAAAAGCGAATCAGGCGGAAGATCCGGTTCTTCGGGCACAGGATATAATAGAAGTGGGAGAAAAAGGCCGCGAACGACGAAAGTTCCCGCCGTCAGTGGAAGCGCCTGCAGCCGGTGATAATTTTACAAAGCTTCCACTTAGAATAATCGACTGACAAAATTTACGAATCGAAAAAAAAATTGTTTAAATTGTCCAAACTTCGTAAATTTGTTTTAATAATTGAATTATTCCTGTTATTCTATATCTCGTAAATTTAATATGAAAAATCGGCAGAAAAAATTCAGCCGCAGGGCAATAGCACTTTTTTGGTTAACGCTTGTAGCAATCGTTATAGGTGTATTGATCTATCTCGAACAAATTGCTGTTCTTTACGTTCTTGCGACTCTCTCGCTGGTAGTGCTTCTTTTAGTTGTAGCGTTTGCTAACCTTGAGAAAGTGGGACGTGAAAACATTGAGAGCTTTGCGCGCGAATCCGAATAGCTATTTGATGCAAAGACCGTTTAAATATTTACTAACACTCGTTTTGCTGGCTTTCGCAACAGGACCGATGCTGTTAAGCGCGTCGGCTGCTTCCGGGGGAAAAAACGGAACCTTGCGCTGGAGGCCCGGCAAAATCCGCATCGCGGTGTCATCATCACTCTTAAAACAAACGTCTAATCTAAAATCCGATAGTGATGTTTTGGGCGCTCTCCAACGCAGTTTACTGACATGGGAACGGGCTGCCAACATAAGTTTTGAAAGTGCGAGTTCTGAAACGCAAAATGTAAGCCCCTCCGGGAACAACGGCGACGGCGTCAGTCTGATCACAATCGCACAAACACCTGAAAACCTACTCCTTTTTGCAAAAAACCCGGACGAAACTGCTGCCACGACTCGCGTTTTTTTCGACAAAATGGGCTTTATTACTGAAGCTGACATAGTTTTGAATCCGTATCAGCAGTTCTCCACCGATGGAAACTTCGGCAGTTTTGATTTGGAATCTACCCTGACACATGAAATCGGCCACCTTCTCGGCCTCGACCATTCGGCCGTATTAGGCTCGACGATGTTCGAAAATTACGGGAAGAATGGCGTTTACGGGTTGCAGAATTTCGCCCCCCGAACTCTGTCGGAAATTGATATATCGTCAGTTCGTGCGAGGTATGGTGCCCCCGCTTCGAACAACAAATGCTGTGGAGCAATAAACGGCAAGCTACTCGCAAACAACGGAAAGGCCGCTGCCAACACTGCTGTGTGGGCGGAAAACATTAAGACCGGAAAAGTTCATGCCGAGACTTTCTCAAACTCGGATGGAAAATTTGAATTCAGCGGACTCTCGTCCGGGGTTTATAAGCTTTTTGCTCAGATGCCTGGCACATCAACAAAAGCATTTTCACTTAATCATGTTGGAGATGTGGCAGTTTCAAGGGGCAATACAGCGGCACTGACTAAGACCCTAGGCGGAAAGCCGAATGATTTTGAATTGCAGTACGTCGGATTCAACGGCCAGCTTTCCGGGTTGGCTGTGCCTGTAAATACGGGTAAGGCATACACGATTTATCTCGGCGGCAAAAATTTGGACAGTAAAAATATCTCTTTCCGTTTCGGTTCCAGCTTCCTTTCAATAACACCTAACTCCATAATATCCCACGACTTTGGAGCGGATTTATCTGTCGTGAGCTTCGAGTTAAGAGTGGACCCGAAAGCTCCAATCGGTGAATACAGCATATTCGCGGATTCGGCAGCCGGGGGCATAGGCGCTGTGGTCGGTGCCATCGCCGTTCGTGGATTTCTAAACCCGTTAAGCACAATAGATATAGGCGACAATTAAACGGTGTTTAAAAGTAAGTTGCAATTCGATTTGGATTGTGCATAATCTGAATTGTTCACCTCCCCGGTGAACATCCGGTCACAAGGGGTGAGGACTTGTGGCCAATTGGGCGACGGTGTGGGAGACGTCGCCCTACTTAATTTAATCAACGTTCATTCTTTTATTACTTGACCTTGCAACTAATAAGCGTAATATTCTAAATATTGATTACGGTGAAGTTGCGATTACTACAACATCTACTTCTTCGCAATCATTCAATATGAATTTCGGTTGAGATTTGAACAGCTGACAACGCACGTTCCGCGGTTTTTTCACTGCCCGTTATGAAAAAGAAAGAACGAAGCTGGTTCAAGAAATGGCTTTATAACGAAGTCGCGGAGCCGGAAGGTCCTCACGCGCATGAAGTAGACCATACGCATTCCTGGTGGAAAGTCATGTGCCTCACAGGCGTCGATTACTTTTCCACCTTGGGCTACCAGCCCGGAATCGCCTTTCTTGCCGCTGGTGCGTTGGCGCCCTTTGCTACATTAGTACTCGTTCTGTTGACATTGTTCGGCGCGCTGCCCATGTACCGGCGGGTTGCGGAAGAAAGTCCGCACGGCGACGGGTCGATCTCGATGCTCGAAAAACTGCTTTCACGGTGGAAAGGCAAAATGTTCGTGCTGGTTCTTCTCGGTTTCGTGGCGACAAGCTTTATAATTACAATCACTCTCTCCGCCGCGGATGCGACGGCGCACATCGTTGAAAATCCTTTTGTTGAACATAACCTAAAGTTTCTCAATCATCGAATTATAGTTACGCTAGTTTTGATCGGTTTTCTCGGCGCAGTTTTCCTGCGCGGCTTTAACGAAGCGATCGGAATTGCCGTCGGCATTGTCGCACTTTTTTTGGTTCTTAATGTGATTTCGATCAGCTTCGGACTTTACGAAATTTTCGT
>JACDAY010000163.1 GCA_013695195.1 Blastocatellia bacterium
CGCGAGATCAGGACGAGCCTGTAATGCGTTTGCCGTTGCAGCCGCCAGGATCGGCAAGGGTGCAACCAAATTGCCAAAATCACCGCGAAGACGTAACGGCTGCTCAGGTTTCATGCCCAAAAGGTTGCGAAGTTCGAGAAACGCGATCTCGGTATTTCCTGCTTGCGTCTCGCGGATCGAACGCAGGCGGTTGACCGCGACAAGCGTCATGTTTTCTTCAAGCGGAGCGGTCTTGCCTTCGGTCACACGGGCTTGCACGAGCCGGAATTGCTCGAACGCCGTTTCAAGCACGTCCTCGGCAAATTTTAGCTTGAGCGTCGCCGCAAGCGCCTCGCCAAATTTCATGCGAACTTCAGATGCAAGCAATCTCTCCCTGTCCTCAACGGATTTTTCACGCACGGCAAGCTCGCGTTCCGCAACGGCGATCCGCGCGCTGCGACGTCCGCCAAGTTCCAGAGGCAGGCTTCCGCCAATCATAGTGTCATTGTCAGCACCGCCGATTTGCTCCTGCCGGCTGAATTCAACGCTTGGGTTTGGACGAAGGCCCGCTTGTTTGACCAAGGCTCGTGCTGCGTCCCGCTCCTTTCGCAATGCAATAAGTTCGCCATTATTTTCAAGAGCGATCCGCACGGCTTCGTCCGCCGTCATCCCCGCGATTTGGTCGAGGTAGCGTGTTAACGTGCGATTATCGGTCTGTACCAATGGCTGTGTTTGGGCCGCGACAAAAATCACTCCCGTTGCGAATAAAAGCAGGGAAAGACAAAGACCTTTCTTTACGATCCGGCTAAACATTCTCTTTCCTCAACTTTCGTTCGTGAATCCAGTAAAAGATCACCGGTGTAACAATCAGCACATGTAAGAGGCTCGAAACCATTCCGCCCAACACAGGCGTTGCCAGAGGCTTCATCACCTCCGCACCGGCGCTCGTGCTCCACATGATCGGCAAGAGTCCGGCGACAACGGTTGAAACTGTCATTACTTTTGGCCGCAGCCGCAGTAATGCTCCTTCCGTAACGGCCTGAAGAAGATCTTTTTTGGTGAGGACGCCTAATTCCTCTCGTTTCTTATCAACCGCCTCGTTGAGATAGATGACCATCACGACACCCGTCTGCACCGCCGTTCCAAAGAGGGCGATGAAGCCGACCCAGACGGCCACTGAAAAGTTGTAGTCGAGCAGCCAAAGCAGATAGACCCCGCCGGTCAAAGCAAACGGGACTGCCATTAGAACGTGCGCCGCCTCGGTGACCGATCCGTATGTCACATAAAGCAATCCGAAAATGACGATCATCACAATCGGCACTACCAACAGCAGGCGCGAACGGGCACGCTGCTGATTTTCGTATTGCCCGCTCCAGCTGATGAAATATCCCGCGGGCAGATTGGCCTTGTCGGCCAGGACCCGACTGGCCTCCTCGACAAAGCTGCCAACATCACGCCCGCGAACATTGAGCAATACCGTACCGCGAAGCAGGCCGTTTTCGCTTGAGATCATAGAGGCTCCGGTGAGCGTTTTAATGTCGGCAAGCTCACTCAACGGAACGGTTGCGCCGCCCGGCGTTGCGATCGGAATGTCACCTAACGCCTCAGGGCTCTTGCGAAACTCCGGTGCGTATCGAACCCGAACCGGAAAACGCCGCCGTCCCTCGATCGTTATTGTAAGATTTGTTTCGCCGATGCCTTTCTCGATAACATCCTGTATCGTTCCGACATCGATGCCGTAGCGCGCGGCGGCCTGGCGGTCGATCTTTATGTCAACGTATGGCGCCCCGCCGATCTGTTCGGGGTAAACATCAACCGCACCGGGCACAGTGCGAACAACGTCGGCGATTTGGCGCGATACATCTTCGAGCGTCTTTAAGTCGTTGCCGAATATCTTGATCCCGACCTGGGAGCGGATTCCCGTCGAGAGCATCTCGATGCGGTTTATGATCGGCTGTGTCCATATATTGGTCGTGCCGGGCATCTTCAGGGCCTCGTCCATCTCCGAAACCAGAGATTCGCGCGTCACGCCGGGCCGCCACTCGTGGGGCGGCTTCAAATGAACGATGATCTCGTTCATATTGTTCGGCGCCGGATCGGTCGATGTGTCGGCGCGCCCCGCTTTGCCCACGGCCCACTCAACCTCGGGAAATGTCATCAATATTTGGTCCTGCTTGGCCAAGAGTTTCGCCGCCTCATTCATTGAGATCGCGGGGTCGGCGATAGGCATATACATCAAATCGCCTTCATTCAGAGGCGGCATGAATTCGCTGCCGATGCCGCTCGCAAGAAACAGAGCGCCTGAGAACAAAACTAAGGCGATGCCGACGGTAGCGAGCCGGTGACGAAGCGCGAGTGCGAGCGTCGGCCTGTAAATCGCGTGAAGAAACCGCATCACCGGATTGGACTGCTCGGAATGAAACTTGCCGCCGAGAAGATATGTGCAAAGCACCGGCACAAGCGTCACCGCAATGATCGTCGCACCGACCATCGCGGACGTTTTAGTAAACGCCAACGGGTGAAAGAGCTTGCCTTCCTGACCGCCGAGAGCGAAAACCGGAATGAAGGCAAGAATGATGATCGCCATCGAAAAGAAGACCGGTCGCCCGACGAGCTTTGTCGATTCCAAAACGGTTTCCCAGACGGCCTGTCGGTCCTTCGGATCGATATTCCGCTGCTCCATAAAGCGAAAGGCGTTCTCAGTGACCACAATTCCCGCATCGACCAGAACGCCGATGGCGATGGCAATGCCCGACAGCGACATCAGATTAGAACTGATGCCCATAAAGTACATAAATAAAAAGGAAAGAAGCACCGCAAGCGGCAACGGGATCGTCACGATAAGGATCGAGCGAAAATGAGCCAGGAAAACAATATGAGCAAGCGTGACGAAAATAAGAGCTTCGATCAGCGCCCACGTCAGCGTGCTGGTCGCCCGATTTATAAGGAGCGTCCGGTCATAAAAAGGGACGATACTGACGCCTTCGGGCAGACCGGTCTTCAATTCCTCGATCTTTTTCTTTACCGCTTCGATAACCTCGAGAGTATTTACACCGGCGCGGGCAATAACCACGCCGCCGACGGCTTCTTTACCGTTCTTATCGAGGGCACCGGTGCGAAATGCGTCGCCGAGTTTCACCTCGGCCACATTCTTGATGTAAATCGGCGTCCCGCCCGATGAACCGATGACTGTATTTTCGACATCAGCAATCGATTCGATTAGACCGATACCGCGAACGACCGTCCATTGTCCGGCTTGTTCGACAACATTCCCACCGACATTGCTATTTGATCGCTGAACCGCTTCAACGACCGCGGACATCGGAATATTGACGCTCCGAAGTTTGTTCGGATCGACGTCGATCTGATATTGCTGGACGTAGCCGCCGACACCGGCCACCTCCGCAACGCCCGGAACGGAATTTAGTTGATAACGAACGAACCAGTCCTGCACGGTTCGCAGATCGCGCTGGTTCATTTTGTCGGTTTCGAGCGTGTACCAGAAAACCTGGCCGACGCCGGTCGCGTCAGGTCCCAAAGTCGGAGTGACACCCTGGGGAAGCTGTTTCATTGCCAGATTGAGCCGTTCGAGGACGCGGGTTCGTGCCCAATACAATTCGACATCATCTTCAAAGATGACGTTGATCATCGAAAAGCCAAACGCGGAATTGGCGCGAACCACGCGAACTCCGGGAAGCCCCTGCAAACTCGTCACAAGCGGATACGTGACTTGATCCTCTACCTCTTGGGGTGAACGTCCGGCCCAATCGGTAAAGACGATCACCTGATTGTCCGAAAGATCTGGGATCGCATCTATGGGCGTATGAATCAGCGCCCAATATCCCCACACCGCGAGACCGATAAACAGCACGATGACCAAGCCGCGATTCTTGAGGGACAATTCAATAAGTCGATGAATCATATTTCTTAAGTTGGCAGCAGCAGTCCGCAGTGGGCAGTTGAGTTTTTCCTGCCTAGTGCCGCTGCCAACTGCCTACTGAAATTACTGTGCCGAAACGGGAATCACCGTTTTTCCGCTTCCAGCCGAGCCTTCAAAAGAAATTTGTGCCTGCCACTCTCCGGCCATCTCAATGTTTACTTTGCCTTTGTAAACACCGGGCACCGACGTGGACGTAAATGTGGCGGCGTTATTCATCTGCGACATCGAACCCATCGCCGGCATTCTGAAATTGAGAGCCGCGGCTGAAACCATCCCAACATCAATGGCCTTGCCCGACGTATCGGTAAAGGTGAGCATTATTTCCTGCTCGCCGCTCTTGAGTTTGCCGGTGTCGTTTGAAAGCGTCACCATGAGCTTGTCACCAATCGGCCCGCTCTTAATTACCTTTCCCGGAACTGGATTCTCCGCCGTGGGTTTCGAACCGGAACTACACGCTGCACCAAGTAAAATCAAACCGGTCAGCGATGCGATAGCAATAACTATAATCATTTTCTTCATTATTTTTCTCCGTAATTTGAATAGAGTTCTCTGCCGCAATGTCGTCAAAAAGACACACGACGGCGCACAAAACACGCGGCTTGAACGCAGAAATCCTGCAACAAGGGCGCACTAATCCTTGGAAATTAGATCAGGAATGAATGATGT
>JACDAY010000170.1 GCA_013695195.1 Blastocatellia bacterium
GTCCCAGGTGTTTTAAATGAATATCGGGCGTCGCGAATTTGTTTCTGCCACGGGTGCGGCAATCGCGTACGCCTTTTTTTCGTCGCAGGCTGTCATCGGAGAATCGAAAATGTACGGATTGATAGGCAAAATGATCGCTGCCGAGGGAAAGCGGGACGAGCTGATCAAGATACTCCTCGAAGGAGTTTCCGGCATGCCCGGATGTCTGAGCTATGTCGTTGCAAGAGATCCTGCGGACAAGAATGCCGTTTGGATCACCGAGGTTTGGGTCAGTAAGGCAAGTCACTCCGCTTCATTGAAACTTCCATCTGTAAGGGCTGCCATTGCCAAGGGCAAGCCGATGATAGCAGGGTTTGGCGAAAACTTTGTTACCGAACCGGTCGGCGGTCACGGATTGCAGAAAAAATAGCCGATGAGTTCGCGTATTTCCGGCCTGACGTTTATAATTTCACATCGTGAGCGACTTTCAACTTCTCGCTAACCAACCCGTTTGGACGATAGGCGTTGATTTTGAAGATCAAGCCCGAAACGAAGGTTTTCGTTACATTGCCGGTGTCGACGAGGTTGGGCGCGGGTGTCTGGCCGGGCCGGTCGTTGCCGCAGCGTGCATTCTTGATTCTTCGAAGCCTTTACCAAAAGGCTTGAATGATTCCAAAAAACTTACTGCCCTCCAACGGGAATCAATTGCCGAAGAGCTTAAAGAAATTATCCTCGCCTATTCAATCGGACAAATCGATGCGGAGGAGATCGACAGAATCAATATTCTTGAGGCCACAAAAAAGTCGATGTGCCTTGCGATCAGCTATCTGAAACCACAGGCGGATTATCTGTTGATAGACGCACTACAGCTTAAACAAATTTTTATTCCTCAAAAGGCCATAATCAAAGGAGATGCTATCTCCGCCTCAATCGCGGCTGCCTCAATCCTTGCCAAAACATATCGTGATAATTTGATGCACGAATACGACAATGTTTATCCGCAATACGGATTTGCAAGCCACGTCGGATACGGCACGAAAGAGCATTTCAATGCCTTGCGTATGCACGGTCATTGTCCGCTGCACCGGAAAACCTTTCGCGGAGTTGTGTAATCCAAGCCGGGTAAACGATGGAAAGATTTATGATAAAGAAGAATCTCACAAGTATATCTCGTTGGGTTGCATTGATTGCTGCGTGGTACGCAAATTCTCATGTTTAAGCAAAACGGCGCAAGATTTTTGTCTCGTTTAACAAGACTTCCTGTATAATTCGGACTATGAAAACCTATTATTATGTAATCGAAAGATGTGCTGATACGGGCCTTTTTGTCGGTTATGTGCCGGGCTTTGCAGGCGCTCACAGCCAAGCAGAAACACTCGATGAACTTGGCGAAAATATGCGGGAAGTTATTGAAATGCTTCTCGAAGACGGCGAACCGAAAATGGAAACAAAATTTATTGGAACCCAAACCGTAATGGTTGCGTAGGATGAGCAAAATTCCCGTCCTTAAACCCAGCGAAGTCATTTCAATTCTTCACAATCTCGGCTTTGTAGAAGTTCGTCAAAGAGGCTCGCATAAACAATTTCGACATAATGACGGACGTGGAACGACAGTTCCTTTTCACAAAGGCCGAGACATTTCGTCGTCTCTTCTCCGAAAAATCGCTCAAGATATAACACTCACGATTGAAGAGTTCCTGGCGGGCAGGTAAACAAACACCCGAAAACGAATTCACTAAAATCCGATCCATTCGGTCGGCTCTTTGTGTTTTGAAAGCGTGATCCTGGTTTCCGAGCGAAATAGGCCGGGACGCATCTGAAGGGCCGATTCCGCTGTAATGCGGGCGAGGTGCGGTTCGTTGGCACGTTGGGAAAGATGAGCAAGGACTATGTGCCGGGCCGAGCCGTCAAAATCATAGGTCAGCCAATCGGCGAGTTCTTCGTTCGAAAGATGGCCTTTGCGTGAAAGGATTCTCTGCTTAAGATCCCAGCTATACACCGAACATGCACGGAGCATGTCCCGGCTGTGATTTGATTCGACGACTATCGCATCGCATCCGCAAAGTTTCTCCTTTATCAGGGTCGTAATATAGCCGAAATCCATCACCGTCGCTATTCTGATGCCGTCGTGCTTTGCGACAAATCCGAAATTATCTATCGCGTCGTGCGGGACGCTGAACGGCTCGAAATCAATGTCCCCGATGCGGAATTCCCGGCTCGATTCAATTTCTACGGTACGGCCATTCAGGCCGTCGCGACGTTTTTGAGATTCGCTTGCTCCAATTTGAATCCCTCTTCGGGTGCTGTAATAAGCGTCTGCGGTCGCACCGGAAACATAGACCGGACACTTCACGGTATTGAGCAAAACGCGTAAGCCGCCGGTATGATCGCTGTGCTCGTGTGTCAATAGAACGCCGTCGAGGTTGTTAAAATCAACGCCGACGGTCGCCAGGCGACGCAGGATTTCTCTCGCGCTCAAACCCGCATCAACCAGAACTTTTGTTTTTTCGGTCGAGATCAAGACGGCATTGCCGGTCGAGCCGCTTCCGAGAACCGTGAATTTCATAATTGGAGCACGGACATCCTGTCCGTCTTGAGCGTTACGGACGAGACGTCCGTGCTCCTCTGTCATTTCTGAAACTTCGACCG
>JACDAY010000041.1 GCA_013695195.1 Blastocatellia bacterium
GTCGATTATTTTGACGACGACAAGGCGTATCTCACGCAGTCCGGCCAGCTTTATAACGAGGCGACCGCCGCCAGTTTCGGCCGCAGCTATTGTTTTGGCCCGGTTTTTCGTGCCGAGAAATCCAAGACGCGCAGGCATTTGACCGAGTTTTGGATGGTGGAGCCGGAGATGGCCTACGCAACGCTTCCCGATGTAATGGATCTCGGTGAAAACCTAATCAAATTTATTATAGAACGTGTCTTAAATGATAGACAGGAAGAACTTGCAGCTCTCGAACGCGATGTTTCAATTCTTGAGGCGATTGCCGCTGCAAAGTTCCCCCGTATTCATTACGACGAAGCCGTCAAACTTCTTCAGGAAGGATTTTCCAAAGGCGAAATGGATAATAATTTCGAATGGGGCGGCGATTTCGGGGCACCGGACGAGACATATATCTCAAAACACTTCGACGCGCCGGTTTTCGTCCATCATTTCCCCGCCATTATCAAGGCATTCTACTTCGAACGCGATGCGGAACGTTCCGAGCTCGCTCTCGGAGCCGATCTGCTCGCGCCGGAAGGCTACGGCGAGATCATCGGCGGCGGCGAACGCGCGACCTCAATTGAATTTCTGGAAAAGCAGATCATCGAACACAATCTGCCGAAGGAAAGTTTTGAATGGTATCTTGACCTACGCCGCTACGGCAGCGTCCCGCACGCCGGCTTCGGCATGGGGGTCGAACGCGCGACCGCCTGGATGTGCGGCATAGAACACGTTCGTGAAACAATCCCATTCCCGCGTATGCTCAACCGTTTGAGGCCGTAATGCAGAAGCCCGCACGTTAGTAGGCGAATCAGGACGTTTAGATCAAGGAAGAAACTATGAAGAATTTCATTCCGCCGTTAATTTTTATTTTCGCCCTGCTGATAGTATTTACGCAGGTTTCTTTCGCTCAAAAAACTCCTGACAAATACAAAGTTGAGTTCCAAACATTTCTCGCAAAGGTCGATGCCGCCCAGCTTGAGCTTCAGAACGGCAAGGCCGAGGCGTTCAAATCAATCTGGTCGCATACCGACGACGTTACGCTTTCGGGCGGATTCGGCGGCACGATCGAAAAAGGATGGGATAATGTCGGCAAGCGGCTCGAATGGGTCGGTAAACAGTTTTCCAACGGGACGAACACTATCGAGCGGCTCGTGGCCAACGCAAACGGCAATTTGGGCTATGTGGTTCAGCTTGAACATCTCCGTTTCAAAGTTCCCGGACAGGAAACGGACACGACGCGCGACTACCGCGTGACGATGATCTTCCGGCGTGAGCCTGCGGGCTGGCGAATCGTACACCGCCATGCAGATTCGCAGATGACAAAGCAGGCGCCAAAATGATTGTCTGCCGATACAAAGCATAAATGCCCGACGTAATTGTCATCTCAGGGCCGAACGGTGCGGGCAAATCGACGCTCGCACCATATTTACTGCGCGATACTTTGAAAATCGTCGAGTATGTCAATGCCGATACGATCGCTCAGGGTTTGTCAGCATTTGCCCCGGAGAATGTCGCTTTTGAAGCCGGACGAATCATGCTGAAAAGACTTCATGAACTAGCTGCCGCAAAAAAGGATTTTGCGTTTGAAACCACTCTTTCTACAAGATTTTACGCTAAATGGTTACGAGAACTGCAATCTGAGAAATATCAATTTCATTTGGTATATTTGTGGTTGGATAACGTCGATTTAGCAATTGCCCGCGTTGAGGAACGCGTTCGGGCGGGCGGTCATCACGTTCCAGAAGTAACGATAAGACGCCGTTACGAAAGAGGCCGGCAAAATCTATTTGAACTATACAAACCGATAGCCGATGCATGGCGGGTTTTTGATGCGTCATTCGATGTGCCGCAGCTGATTGCAAAAGGTGATAAAATATCGGGGAAAACTATCTTTGAGGAACGTTCGTGGAAAAAAATATTGAGTTAAAAAAACCCTCTCCTTACCTGCTTGTCCGGCACGATGCTGAGATTGACCAGGCATTCAAGAAAGCAGTACGTGAAGCTTTGTTGAAGCATAAATTAGCGGGTAATCCCGTCGCGGTATCTCGCGATGGAAAGGTTGCTATTCTTCAACCGGAAGAGATCGTTGTTAACGAGCCTTAACCGAATTCTCAGCCACGATTCCGTTCCAGCCCATCTCAATCTCACCGAAGCCGTAAAATTTATGTCCCAAACACGAACCGAGCATATCAGGGAGTTTTTACAAAAGGTAAAAAACGCCAACAAAGAGTTCACAAAAAAAG
>JACDAY010000224.1 GCA_013695195.1 Blastocatellia bacterium
TAGCCGGCAGTTTGCCGGCCCACGCAGATTTTGGATTTTAGATTTTGGATTTTGGATTTCTGCGCATAGACTGTTTGAGCGCCTTTAGGATTTCTTCAATCTAAAATCCGCAATCCGAAATCCAAAAATCGTATGATTGGTTCGCAGATAAACCAATACAAAATTCAGGAAAAGATCGGCTCAGGCGGACAAGGCACGGTTTATAAGGCGCTCGACACCAAGCTAAACCGAACCGTTGTAATCAAAATTCTGCCGCCGGAAGTTACCGCAAAGACAGCAAATTTCAAACGCTTCGAACGCGAAGCCCAGCTTTGTTCTCAACTCGATCATCCCAACATCTGCACAATTTACGATTTCCACAACGAAAATGGCGTTTTCTATATTGCTATGCAATACGTCGAGGGGAAAAACGTGCGGCAGCTCGTTTCGGGCAGGCCGCTCGAATTGAAAAGCGCTTTATCTATCGCAATTCAAGTTACCGACGCGCTCGCCTACGCTCATTCGAAAAGTATTATTCACCGCGACATTAAGGCCGGAAATATTATGGTTTCGTCGAACGGGCAGGCCAAAATACTGGATTTCGGTCTCGCCAAGCTTCTCGAGGACGAATTTGAAGACCGTAACAGAGGGCAGGATAAATCTCAGATCACCGAGCTCGGTATTCCATACGGCACAGCGACTTATGCCGCTCCGGAGCAGGCAAAAGGGGAACGGGCCGATGCACGCTCGGACATTTTCTCAACCGGCGTGCTGCTTTACGAAATGCTCACCGGCATCTGGGCTTTTCAGGGGAAAACGGTTATAGACGTCCGCCATCAGGTTTTGTACGGCACGCCGAAACCTCTTGAACAGGTTCGTCAAGAGCCGCTTCCGCCGCAGCTTCAGCAAATCGTCGATAAAGCTCTTGCAAAGGATCCAAAGGACCGTTACCAGAAGATCTCGGCGATGCGTGACGATCTTCGTTCCGTTCTTCAGAACATAGCCGGCACTCAGCTTATGCAGGGCGATACGTTTGTTCCTAGCCACGTTGACAGCGGAGTTTTCACGCGTGCCCTGAATTGGTTTACCGGCAAGTCCGTGCCTGAAATTACTACCGGCCGCACATCGTCCGGTTCCAACCCGCCTTCTTTTATGCCTGATATAAATCTGACGGCGACGGGACAGGAAAAGAAAAGCGTGGCGATCCTGCCGTTCAAGAATCTGGGACAGGACGAAGGAGCAAATTTTTACGAATTTGCATTGGCGGACGCTGTAATAACTGAGCTTGCTCAGATCAGGTCGATCATCGTCCGCCCGAGCTCCGTTATCGCAAAATATCAGGGCAGAGAAATCGATCCGCGCGACGCGGGCCGCGAGATGCGGGTTCACGCTGCCTTATCTGCCGGCTTTTTGCGCAGCGGTGAAAAATTGCGTGTTACTGCCCAACTTTTGGATGTGGTGTCGGGGGACATTTTATGGAGTGACCGCATCGACGCCGAGGGTTCCGACATTTTAGCCATCCAGGACAGCATTGCGCAAAGGATTCTGGAAGGCCTGCGTCTCGAATTGTCCGACGGCGATCTGGAAAAACTCGGACGGCGGGCTACAGACAACACCGAGGCATGGGAAGAATACCTGCGCGGCCGCGATAATTTCGGGCGTTTCATTTTTCGCACCCTCGCGGTCGACGACTGTGACGCCGCGATACAGAATTTTAAAAATGCTATCGAGCTCGACTCGCATTTTGCGCTTGCCTACAGCGGGCTCGGCGCCTGCTATGCCAACCGGTTTTTCAAAGGCCTGGGCGAAGCTGAGGATTATACGTATGCCGAAACCGCTTTCAGTAAGGCGTTTTTCTACGATCCTAACGTCGTCGAAGCCCGCGTGCTGATGGTGATGATCTATATGGCACGCGGCGAAAAGAAAAAGGCCCGTTCCGAGATCGAGATACTGCAAAAGCAGTTTCCGAACGAACCGCCGCTTTATTTTATGAAAGGCGTAATGCATCGCCTCGACGGCGAGTACGAGGAATCGTTAAAGGCATTTGAAAAACTTTCACGGCTCGATCCGGCGGCTCGGGCGGTTTCCGCTTATAATCGCGCCCGTATATTTATTTACAAAGAAGACTACGAGCAGGCAATCCAGGAAATCGAACGCGGTGAAAAGGTTGAGCCTGATCATCCGATGTTGGCAATATTTCGTTCCGGTGTCTATTACTTTCGCGGCGACACTCAGGATGCGGTTGATTTGATGGCCAAAGTTCTGGAAGAAAACCCGCAGATGGATGGGATCAGGCCGCTGTACGCAATTTATCTCGCAGGTGCCGGTCGAGCCGAAGATGCGAAAGCCCAGCTTACCGAAGACGTCGTCGCTATTTCCCGTGCCGACCACGATATGGCATACTGGGTCGCATCGACATATGCCCTGCTTGGCGATATGGAGGCGGCATTCAAATGGCTGAACCGCGCTGTCAGGCTCGGCAACGAAAACAAACCGCACTTTGAGCATGACAGGAATCTCAATTCCCTACGCGACGATCCGCGTTTTGCTGAAATAATTGGCAAAATGGGCAAACAGGAAAAGGGTTCTTCGACCTAGGTAAGTGCTTGCTTTTTAATCTATGAAAAAGAACCCGATCGCTGCCGCTCGCGGTTCTGACAAGGTCACACCCTGGCTGCCTGGAAGGTTTCTGCCAAATCGGTTAACAACAATATTAAAGCCTTTCGGCTGGCTCTACGGAAAAATTACTAATACCCGAAATGCCCTTTATGACCGAGGTATTTTTGAATCGCATTCGCTTGGGGCTAGAACGATCAGCATCGGCAATATCACGGCCGGCGGCACGGGAAAAACGCCGCTTGTCGCTTTTGTCGCGGAACTTTTGGCAGAGCAAGGTGAACGAGTTTGCATACTGACGCGTGGATACGGGCGTGAAAATCCGCGTTCGAGAGTGTTGGTTTCAGATGGTGAAAAGATTTTGGCAGATGTTCGAAGAGCAGGCGATGAGCCGTTTGAACTTGCTCAAAAGCTTATCGGCAAGGCTCTGGTGATCGCCGATGCGGACCGGATTTCCGCTGCGAAATGGGCGCTTAACAAGTTTGGCGTAACGGTTTTTGTACTCGATGACGCCTTTCAGAATCGCAAAGTAAAACGCGTTTTAGATATTATCTGTATCGATGCTACTAATCCATTCGGCAACGGCAAAATGCTGCCCGCTGGAATTTTGCGCGAGCCGTTAAAGAATCTGAAACGCGCAAATGCAATTGTGATTACGCGCGCGAACTTAACTGAGAATGTTGAAAATCTCAAATCTCAGATTTCAAAGCTGAATCCTTTGTCATTGATTTTTCTGATGGAAAATCGCATTGCCCGATTGCGCGCACTGGAGGATTTTCACGCAAAGCCGCAAAGATCGCAAACCGGGCCAGAAAAACCTGCAGATGAGTTAGGCTGGAACCAATTGCGCTCTAAAAAAGCCGATCCGGCTGTGAATGACGAGGTTCGAGTAACAGCATTTTGTGCGTTGGGAAATCCGTACAATTTCTTCATTCAGGTTATGGCTGCGTTTGACGAAGACTCGATGGAGGAATTTGATTTGTCAATAATAAGACCTTTTCCAGATCATCACTTCTACACTCAAAAGAACATTGATGCTCTCCAAAAACAGGCAAACGAATGTAATATCGATGCTCTCGTAACAACAGCGAAAGACGCTGTGAAATTGAAAGATTTGAAGTTTGAAATTCCTTGTTATGTGATCGCAATCGAAGCAACCATAAAGGACGAAAAAAGCATTCGCGATTTAATCATCGCTTCTTAGCCGGCGGTTCGTTTTTATCGCCCCAGTAAAATGCTCTGACGACCAGAACGTAGACCAGGATACTCAACCCGAGCAATATGAAAAAGAAAACTATTAACCAGGCCATCGGTGTCATATTGATGTGGTCTCCTTGTTTTCTTTCGGCTCGAGCAGTCCGGTGAATAAACCTCGGCTGTCCGTGTGATCGAGAATGTGTTTATAAAGTACCGTGAGCAGCGCAACGACCGGGATCGCGATAAACACGCCGGGAATTCCCGCAACCTGCTCGCCGGCCAGCACCGAAAGAATTATCGCCAGCGGATGCAGATGAATGCCTTCGCGGACGATTCGCGGATAGAAAACGTAATCCTGGGCGACACGCAGAGCTCCGAGGAAAACACCCGTCCATAATGCCTGCCAGCCGGATTCCAAACCGGCAACCGAAATTGCGAGAACCGCAATCGTCAATGGGCCGAGCAGCGGGATCAATTCCAGCAAGCCGGCCAGGATTCCGAGAAGCAGCGCATAATCGTTTCCTAGAAGGTAAAAACCGATAGTACAGATTACACCGATCAAAACACAGGAAATTATTTGCGCGCGTGCGTAAGCGGTAAGCGTGTCATTGACATCGGAAATTACAGAATCAATTCGCGTTCGCCATTCTCCGACCGGAACAACGCGCAGGACGCCGACGCGGAATAGATGAGCGTCCTTCAAGAAGAAAAACGCGAGGATCGGCACGAGTATAAGCCAAGGCAAATACGTCAGGATATAAACCGCGCTTACGCCCAGAAACGTAGTTATGAAGGTTCCCGCGTCTTCGAGAAAGGTATTTATTTTCTCATTGACCTGAGTCTGTACGCCTTCGGAAACTCTCATATTGGCCAATCGGCGATTCAGATCATTAATATTTGTTTGTATTGAGGTCGTGTATGCAGGAACATTTGCAACAAATGTTTTGGTTTGTTCGGCCACGCGCGGTGCCAAATAATAAGCCGACATGCCCAGAATCGAGAACAATATTACAAACGAGAGAGCGATTGCAAGAGAGCGCGACATCATCCTGCCGTAACTGCGTTGAACAAACGGACGCTGGATCAGATCGACCAGCGGATTAATAATATAAGCGAGAAAGATCGCCAAAACTATCATGAAGAACAGGTATGTAAGCGATGAAAGCAGGGCGCCGAGAAAATCCTTGACCGCGAGAAGCAGTAGAACCACGACTGCCACACGAACAATTGAGCGGACGGACGGCGATGTCGATACAAGCGAGACGCGCTGTATATCGCCGGATGTATCGCCGAGGATATTTTCGTTCGTAATTTCCGGTTTCTCGTCTTCTTTTTCTTCGCTCATTGGCTTGTTTTATCTATTTGAATTTGTGTTCTTTGCCATTATCTCACTTTCAGTTTTTGAAAAGTCTTGAAAAGCAAATCTGTCGGTAAACACTTTAAGATTTTCGGGTAAGGATCGATAGTTGGATGCAAGGATAATTACTTTCCCGTCGTCGGACAAACGCTTCCGGTTGGTTTCTGCGGGTGCATAAGTATTAACAAACTTTCTGTCGTCCGCATCCATATCCGCTGTGTCCTTGCGCCGGAATGCGTATATGTAATTAAAATCCGCATTGCGCATCGCCTGAATATCGTTTTCGAAATTGTCAGCCGGGGTTTGGGCATTCGAAATCGGGACAGGCGTTTCTGGAGCAGAGTTCAGTATTCTCTGATTCGGGCCGCAGGCCATGGCGGACAAAGATAGAAGTAAAGCCAAAGCGCCGGGAACAACCCTTTCTCCGTGTCTCCCTTTCGCCTTGTCTTTTTGTATAAAGCTAGTTGGCATCTTCGTCCGGAATGTTAGTGTTAGCGGCCTTTTCCTCTTCGTCGAGCCGTTGTTTTTCCTCCGGTGTTTCCGGCTCGTCGGTTTCTACGGAATCTCTTGCCGGTTCGCCTTTTTGCTCGCGGATCTTCAGAATGCGGGCCTCGTCGTCTTCGTAAACCATATCGACCCAACCGCTTTCCAGGGCTTCGGCAATCATTTCTTCGTTTTCCCTGGCGTCTGCGAAAATGTAATTCGCACCAAATCTCTCACGAATCACAGGGCCTGCGTCCTGTGTTTTGCCGTTTGTAATCTCCTGAAGGAGCTTATAAAGCTCCGGGTTTTCGGAGTACAGATAATTAGGATCGAGTCCGTAAACATAAGAGTGCTTCGTATTGTAAAAAAACAATTTCGGAAAATCGTCCCAATTCGCGTTGAATATACGCTCGCCCGCGGGAATGTTTTCGTTTCCGTCCGCATCGACGCCGGTTGCCCAAGCCATTGCGCGTTCGTATCTATCGTTCGCTTCATTGCCGCCGATCGTGTCGACAAGCCCGCCCTGCTCGATGCCGAAGCGATTAAAGCCTGCCATATTGACGATGAAATACAATGCCAGAACAATTCCAAGCGTGCATACGGCCGCCAACTTTAAAGTGCTCCAAAGCTCCTGTTTCTCAGTTTTTTTACCGGTGTCGAGATACGGTTCGATCTCGAGCTTGAAATCTTCCGGGAGCTGCGGAAGATGAGGGACCTTGAACGCCTGCCAGCTAAAAGCCGCGAAAAGGATTGCAAATGGCGGAAAATACTCGGCAAAGCGTTTTGAGCGAAACTGCGCGGCAAGTAATATAGTCACAAACATAAGAAAGAAGGTTGCCTTTTCGGGAAGCTTCCCGTCTTTCGGCATAAAAAGGATATAGCCGATGAGGACTGCGATCATTGCGACCGGGAAATGCGTCAGCAATTCCATTCCCGAATACGGATACCATTCGCCGCCGACGGCAACCGCAAAATCGGTACCGATCTTAAACTTGGTATAAAAATGCTCCCAAAAAAGCAATAGATTATTCGGAAAATATGGGTTTATTACGTTGCCGAGAACCATTCCGCCTAAGGTATATGCCAACGGCCGCCACTCAAAACGCCTCTCGTTCCATGCAATTATGATCACCCAGATCATCGCCGCAAAAAGCAAAAGCGGAAACAAACTGTATGTCCAGACAAAGGCAAACATCAGCGGAAGAAGCCACACGTACTTCCGTTCAAACAGCAGATATATTCCGGCGATGGAGATGACAATCGTCAGCGGCGGCGCCTTTGCCATATTCATACGGTAATAGAACATATTTGCACAGGTAAATATTGCGGCGAGCCAGATAAGCGGATAATCGACCTTATAGCGATGAAGCAGCCAATAAACTGAAAAAATGGCGAGACTCGAAAAAACGACAGCCGCAACTTTTGCTGCCATTACCGGCTCAAAAAACCACAAAAAAGGGATTTGAAGCAAATGGAAGAGAAAATGATGGTCATTGTAATTCTGCGAATTTAGTACGGTCAGCGGCAGCCACTGAAACGCAGGCAGCCCGTTCCCGGCGCTTAGGCTCTCCCACAAAAGCATGCTCCATTTTATATGGTAATAACCGTCCCAATCCCCACAGCAAATGGCAGTCGTGCGAAACTGCAAAAAGCTCATCACCAATACTATCGCGACGCCAGCAAAAATTAAATAAACAAAACGCGTTGCTTCCTCCGTTTCCAGATATTCGCGCCAGCTTGCTTTTGCTTTTCTGATAGGTTTTGCAGGTTGTTCGGCGGAAGGTTTTTCCACCGCGTGTTCCAGGATTTCTTCCATTGTTAATTGATAATAATCTGCGTTTGAAACGATAAATTAACCTCGAAAAGTATAACAAAAAAAGGCAGAAACCCAAGCGGTAGCGCGGGTGTCAACCACACGGTTTGTGGTTCGTGCCCACGCGCACCCTCCCTACCGGTCGGGTTTCTGCCTTAAAAGTTTGCGCAATCCATCCGCAAAATCTAAAATCGATGATTCGATTATGTACCCGAAAGGCAATCTTTTAATCCCCGCGTCGCACGGTCATATGGAGGCGATACTGAAGGAGCCTGCGATGAAACCGAAGGGCGTCGCGCTTGTCTGCCATCCTCACCCGCTGGGCGGCGGGACGATGCACAACAAGGTTGTGTTTCGCGCGGCCGCTGGGCTGGTCGATGCAGGATTGATTACTCTGAAATTCAACTTTCGGGGCGTTGGAGCATCGACAGGCGTCCATGATGAAATCCCCGGCGGTAAACAGGATGTGCGTGATGCTCTCGATTACCTGAAAGAAAATTATCCCGGACAACCGATAACGCTGGCCGGATTCTCGTTCGGCTCGCGGACAGGTATGGAGGTCGGAATAAACGAGCCGAGCGTCGTGCGGCTGATCAGCATCGGGACGCCCGTCGATAAATACGGAGATTTTGAGTTTTTACTCAACGTACGGAAGCCGATATTATTCATTCACGGTGACAGGGACGAATTCGGCTCGCTCGAAAATTTGCAAAAGCTTGTCGATGAAGTTTCTAAAAACACAAACGCTAAATTGGTTGCGTTTGAAAATTGCGGGCATTTTTTTGATGAACATTTAGATGAACTTAAAACGGCTGTAAAGGATTGGGTAGCAAAACAACTTTCGGAATAGCTGAAAACTGATAGCTGATAATATTCGTGTTTCCGAAATATTCGGCTATCAGTTATCAGCCATCATTTGCTCCGGATGGAAAGAATAAAATGACATTAAATCGAAAAGAAACGCCATCCGTTACCAGAGACGCGGCGATTCGAATTACTATGATGCCGCGGGATACGAATGCACACGGCACCGTTTTTGGCGGCATTATTTTGAGTTATATCGACGTTGCCGGCGGCGTCGAAGCGGTTCGCCACACAAAACACGAACGTTTCGTAACCGTTGCTATGAAAGAAGTTATCTTTCACGAGCCGGTGTTTATAGGAGATCTAGTTAGTTTTTACGCCAAAACCGTCAATGTTGGCAGCACGTCAATAACGATCCATGTAGACGTGGAGGCGGAAAGGTTTGGCAATCAGGGACAGAAGGTCAAAGTTACTTCTGCCGAAGTTACATTTGTGGCAATCAATCAAAGTCGTGAGAAAGTAAAAATCGGAAGGTAAATGCAAATTTACAAAAAAATAATAAACAATATTTGTTAGTTCAATTGTCATTTCCATGGCGAACCACCGGGAGAATTGTTTTCGACTTTTTCCTTTCGTTAAAACCTTGTGGCTTGCTTTCGTCTGTAACTTATGACAAATTCAAAAACTAATAAGTTTTAACTATTTTTGAGCTTGGGAGCATTTGTAATGGCAAGAATCACTGCCGAAACGGCAAATGGAACGGTTTCATTTGATGCCGCGGAAGGACGAAAACTCGTACTGACTATTGAAGACGAAGGCATCGATATACTTCACAGATGCGGCGGAAACGCGCGCTGTACCACGTGCCGCGTTGAGATATTAGAGGGCGATCCGGGCCCGATCGGCGAGCCCGAAAAAGTCATTTTGGCAACCAAAACCGATCTCAACGACCATACACGGCTCTCATGCCAGGTCCGTATTATGGACGATCTGCACTTAAAAGTTATCAATCAGGCAAGCGTTAACGGAATCGACCCTGGTACGAGGCCGGAGGAGTAAGCAGTATTCCAAAGCTCCGATTGCGATTGGAATTCAACTGCCGGCGGCATTTAATTGCTATAATA
>JACDAY010000337.1 GCA_013695195.1 Blastocatellia bacterium
CGGCGTTTGACAGTTTTTTTACAGCAGCTTTCAGAGACATTTCTGATGGAGATGCGGATTTAGAAGGGTAAATAGAAACTCCTTGAGTGTTATCAAAAAATTTTACGAAGTAAATCAGAGAGCGATCAAGGAAATGCCTGACCGCATGCGCGGGTAAATATAAGTTAAATGAGTTTAGCGTAAGTCTACTTATATCGTAAAATACTTTTGTAAAACATCGTTGTCATTTTCCCAAATAAAGAAGCGGGTGCAGAGCAGCCCTTCCTGACCTGAGATTGGGTTGACTTGAAATGTCTAGAGTAAAAATTCAACTAAAATAGTGCGCAGGTCAATAAGAGTAGCCTTTACTCCCTAAAAATTAGGTTGCACAATACTGGCCAAAGCCGCACCCTTCTTCCAAAATTTAACTTTGGACCTAATTCTTTACGTAATAGCCTTGTCTTGCTCTAACACGAAAATTAGCCGGATTCTGAAGCGCAACATTGAGCTTTACAAATTTATTCTGAGGAAAATCTGATTCCGAATAATACTGAACTAGATATTGAGCGCGGAGCTCGTTGGCAATTTGCCGGAATATCTTTTCGAGCGTTTCACCGTTGCGTCTGGAGTTGGTGGAATTCTGCAATTGGTCTTTTGTGTCTACAGGATTAAACTGTGGCAGAAATGCTGTGCCGCCGGTTTCATCGGCAAACGACTGCAAGCCGTTCTGTGCCCTTGTACTTATTTTATTAAGCTTATAAGAAGCACCGGCCGGATTGATCACGTAAAAGACCGTGTCTGCGTCCTGCAAGCCGCGCAGAATGCTCTTTTGGGCATTCTTATGAGCACTGTCAGTCTTTGCCGCTAGCTGATTTCGGGTTTCAAGAGTCAACTTATTAACTTCGACGTTACGGTACGTAGCCGTTTCAGCGTCTCTTGTAAGGCTGCTCCAATTATCCTCGCCGTCCGTCAAAGCCAAAATTACGCGACGACTTTTTACAGGGGCGCTTTGCTGCAGATACTTTGAAGCAGCGGCCACCGTATCATAAAACGCCGTGAATTTACCGGACAGCGTGACCGATTGAATCCGTTCTGCAGCCTGGGCAGCGGTATCGCGTGGATGGGCCAAAACAGGTTTGTCACCTATCAGAAAAATTGTAGCGCGATCATCGGGCCTCATTACGCTCTCCAGGAATTGAGCGGCCGCTCTCTTTTCAAATTCAAAAAGCGGATTGACGCTGCCCGACACATCTATCAATAATGCGATCTCGAGCGGCACCTTTTCCGCATCGCCAACATTATCGACAGTCTGCCGCCGATTTTCTTCCGCGATCAGAAAATCCTGCGCCTTCAAGCCCAAAACCGGCTCGCCGTTGGCATTAACCACTGAAACGGGCACGACTACCAGACGGGAATCGACTTTTATTACCTGATCTTCTTCACTAATTAGCGGCGTCGGGGTCGTGGTTTGAGCGAAACCGGAATATGCTAAAAAAAGAAAAAAAACAAAAACGATAGGATTTTTTCTAAATGTAAGAAATTTCATAAAATTGACTCAAGGTTGTCGGAGATTGAAATAGAAGTTGTTTCACCACGAAGTTAGAGGGCAAAAGAGCGAAAAAGGTTTTCACCAAATTCACTTTTTTGCCCTCCATGAAATCCAACTAATTTACTGAATGTTATTCGTTATCGGCATCCTGACCAAGCGAGCGAACCTCAACATTTTGGTTCACGCCGCGGCTGACAAGAAGCTTGACTTCTACACGCCGGTTTTGCTCACGGCCTTCGCGGGTCGTATTATCGGCAAGAGCCTGTAGCTCGCCAAAACCATACGACTGTCCGATTCTACGAAGCGGAACATTATGGGTTTCGACCAAATAATCGATAACAGCCTGTGCACGTCGTTGGCTCAAGGCTTTATTCATTTTAGTGCCGCCTTCAGCTGAGGCAAAGCCGGTAACTTCGATTACATAACCTTTCATTGTCATCGCTGCCATGGCAATTTCGTCAAGCGAACTCTTAGACTCAGGTGATAGAACCGCACTGTTCACGCGGAACTTAACATCCGCAGTCGATGTTACGACATAGTCGTCAATTGCAGAAATTCTTTGATTCGTTGCATTCACGCCTGCAATAGCAGCGTCGGCTGTATCCTGAGCAGCTTTTGCTCCGCCGCGGGCCGCATTTGATATAGCCATCAACTCATCGATTTGTCCTGAAACACGCTGCGCGTTTTCTTCAGCCTGCGTCAAACGGATCTCCGCCGGGCCAACACGGCTTTCGATTGACTGCGCTACGCGAAAATCATCTTTTCCAAAGCGTACTTTTGTAGCAGCCAAACTGCCGGTGTTATCGCCGCGGCCTTCGACTTCAAGATTCAAGCCCCTGACCAATTGGGTCGAAGCAATAGTGTCGCCTCCGCCAAAAAACCCGCCTTTCGTTTTAATGCTGGTATTCGGCGCGATCATTACTCTTGTATCAACACCCACAGCGTCGCGGATAATAAAACTGTTATCGTCCTGTGCGACGATCACACCTTTGATTTTGTACTTCTCGCCACCGGTTAGGCTTCTGACCTGGGCGTCCTGGGCAAAGGCGCTGACAACACCGATCATTAAAGCCAAAAACATTACTGATATTTTCTTAAACATAATTTGAACTCCTCTCAAACCTAATTTGTGTGAAATGAAAATAACTCTTATTGCGTAGACTGAAACCGATCTGGGAATTAGATGTCTAAAACAATCTTATCAAACCTAAAGTGTAAACTTTATAATCCCATCTATTTGTGCCGCAAAATATACGAATGTGCTTTCTCTCGGATTAGATACAGTCAATTTATGTGCCAGACAGACAGGATTATTGAATAAGAGTGTCGAAATACCCGTGTTACAAGTAAAATGAAAAAATTTTAATGAAAGTCTATTGCGGAAGATGCCTTTTTTCGATGCAAAAAACAGTCATAAAGACATGATTTGTTCGGATTTAATGCAAATGAAATTAACCCTAACCTCCAGCTGTTCGACAGAATACACAACAATTCATTTTCTGCAAAGCTTTTTATTGCCGGAATTTAAAAATTAAATTGACCTGCCTCGAGAAATTCCTTCATAAACGCCAGAAAGCGTTCGGCATCTGCCCCGTCGACGATCCGGTGATCGTAGGTAAGCGCAAAATACGCCATATGACGTATAGCTATATAATCGTCACCTTCGGATGAAGTATAAACCTTTGGCCGTTTTTCGATCGTGCCGACACACAAAATGGCGACCTGCGGCTGGTTGATGATAGGCGTTCCAAAAAGCCCGCCGAAAACGCCCGGATTCGTGATCGTAAATGTGCCGTTCGTAACTTCGTCGGGGCTCAGTTTTTTGGACCGGGCACGATCCGCGAGATCATTCGCGGCCATTGCTAGACCGGAGAGCGAAAGCGAATCGGCATTTTTTATCACCGGAACGATCAGCCCCCAATCCAATGCGACAGCCATGCCGAGATTTATATCTCCTTTGTAAACGATATTTTCACCCGACACCTGAGCGTTTACGACAGGAAACTTGCGAATCGCATTGGTTACGGTCTGAAAAATAAACGGCATATACGTCAATTTCGTGCCGTAGCGGGACTGGAATTCAGCCTTGTTTTTCTCGCGGAACTTAGCAACGTTCGTCATGTCTATCTCGTAAACGCTGGTAACATGGGCAGATGTTTGTTTCGATAACGTCATGTGCTCGGCGATCTTTTTGCGCATGACTGACATTTTTTCGACGCGGTCGCCGACAGGCGAGGCAGACGGTTGACTGTTAAAAGCCGGAGAGGTGACGGCGCCGGAAACGCTTCTCACGGGAGAGCCCACCCGTAAAAGATCCTGCGGACGCAACGCGGCACCTGTTTCGATAAATGAAATGATGTCGTTTTTCGTAACGCGGCCGCTCATACCGGAGCCCGAAATCCGCGAAATATCGATCCCGTGCTCCTTAGCAATGTTGCGAACGAGCGGGCTGCTTTTTGTTCTTCGGAGGTCCTCGACGCTCGGCTGGCCGTTGCTTCCTGACGATTTACCATTTCCGACGGAAACAGTTGCTGCTACCTCTTGCTTCGCTGCCACTACCGACGGAATATCTGCATTCGCTGCTTCAGCAGTGCTTTCAACTGCGGCTATTTGAGTTTGATTTTCGGCCTGAGACGGGCTTGGCGCTGACACTGCACCTTCCGCTCCTACCAATGCTACGACCGCGCCTACTTCGACCGTTTCACCCTCATTTACCTTAATTTCGAGGAGCGTACCTTCGGCGGGTGATGGGACTTCCGCGTCGACCTTGTCGGTCGAAATTTCAAGAAGCGGCTCGTCCTTTTCGATTTTGTCGCCGACCGATTTTAGCCATTTCGATACTGTTCCTTCCGTTATGGATTCACCCATCTGCGGCATCACAATCTCAGTCGCGTTTGTAGGAGTTACAGGGTTTGCCGAGCCGGTGGAATTTACGCCGGCAGCTTCAATCAAATTCGCGCTGTCAGGCTGACTACCGATTACTGACTGCTCACTGCTGACTTCTGATTGCTGACTGCTGACTGCGGATTGCTGACTGCTGATCGCTGTCTGCTGACCGCCATTCGCGCCCTGCTCACCCTCTTCGCCGATTACCGCCACGACTGTTCCGACTTCCACCGTTTCGCCTTCCTTATGCCGGATCTCAAGCAAAATGCCGGCACCGGGGCTTGGGACTTCGGCGTCTACCTTGTCGGTGGAAATTTCCAGGATCGGTTCGTCCTTGCCGATCTTATCACCTAGCGATTTCAGCCATTTTGAAACCGTTCCCTCGGTAATTGATTCGCCCATCTGCGGCATTACGACTTCTACGCTCATAAAATCTCCATTTTCATTGCAATTATAGATAAAGAAATATCAATTTAATAGAATACAAGAAAATACACAAAAAAGTGAAAGTAAAAGTAATAAACGATAAAAGTTCACGGTTAGCAGAAAAAGGCAGGTGAACGAACAATTACCTGCCAAAATAGGCGAAGTTTAGTTATGGAAGCTTTTTCCAAAAGCAACCTCAGAATGCCGTTTTAGGAAGCCCAATTTATGCTTGGACAGCCAACCGCTGCTTATGCCGCCCGCGTCGGATCGATCATTGCTTTTACTTCCGAAATTTTGTTGGCCGGAAAACCGCTCTCGCGGGCATGCTGTTCGATCAATTCTTCTGTAGGCGCAGTATATATACAATAGATCTTATCTCCAGTTACATAACTGTGTATCCATTGAATATCACCGCCCAGCTTATTCAACACACTGCAGGATTTAGCGGACGCGCCGCTTAGTTCGGCCGCACTCATCTTTCCCGCGTCCGGAATTTCCCGTTCGATCAAGTATTTAGGCATTTGTTAATCTCCTTTTATTTATTAAAAAATTTCTTTCCCGGCGCTTTTCGCAGAAAAATTCTAGTTCTTTTGTAGAAGAAATTCCCGCCAGCAATCGATCGCTTTTTGCAAACGGCTTTCGTCCTCGAACATACGAGCATCCAGCATTGCTCCTTCGAGTGTCGAGAATAAGGTCATTGCCACATCCCCGGCATCTGATTTGAAGCCGAACACTCCGCTTTTTTTTCCGTCTTTCAAAATTCTGGTCAGCCATCTCTCATTTTCCGTGAAAAAGGCGCGGTTCTCCTTGCGCACTCTTTCCGGAAGAGTAGCGAAATCCGCCGCTAACATACCGCATAAACAAATCTTGCCGCCCGGCCGCAATGTCTTCAAAAACTGTTCGGCATATTGGTCGATGCGCTCAAGCGCGTCTGCATTTTCGGCTTCAATCTGTTCCAACACCGCATTAAACCGTTCACGATATCTTCGTGCCAGCGCCTCGCCTAAATCTTCCTTGCTCGGAAAATGATAATGAATGCTGGCAGTAGTTATGCCGACAGCGACCGCCAAATGCCCGTAACTGAAAGCATTATATCCGTTTTTTTGAACCAGATCCTGGGCGGCGTCCAGTAGTTTATGATACGTCCGGTTTTCCACGTTACATAATCTTACACTATTGTAACAAGCGAATTAACTTGCCGCTAAAAGTTTTAAACGCCGGTCAGGTGTTTTCTGAGCGCCGGAACGTTAACAGTCAGCGAACGATTGCGGCCGTAATCGACAAACCCGCGCAGGCGCAGTTTGTTCATCGTAACGGAAACGTGCGGACGGCTCATTGCCGTAATCTGCGCGAGTTCGTTGTGGCTGATAGGAATCGTTGCCACGTCGATTTCGCCAGGCGGTTCGCCGTATTTCTGATTTTGCGTCATCGCGAGATGAAGCAATAAGTTTCCCAGCCTTTCTTCTGCTCCGCGATTTGCCAGAATCTCGACGCGCCGCTCGGAGTCAGCCAGCCGAATGCAATAAGTCCACACCAAAGCCGCCAAAACCTCGCGGTTGGCCTGCATATAATCCATAAAATCAGACAGACTGACGGCCACGGCTTCGCTCGGCTGGGCCGCACGCGCAAATGAGCCGCGCAATTTATACTTACCGCAAAAACATAACTCACCAAAAGGCTTGCCGACCTCTACCGTTTGCAAAACTACTTCGCGGCCTTCGGGGTCACCAAAGAGAATGGCAATTTGACCTTGATGCAAAAAATAAATTTTATCCTGAACGTCGTCCGGCTGCCAGACAAACGAATTCTTCCGATAACGCAGAAGGCGGCCGAGCGAGCCGTCGTGCGGCAAATGTTCAATCGTCAATTCGGTAAGCGTTTGACAGTCCTTGTGTTGATT
>JACDAY010000353.1 GCA_013695195.1 Blastocatellia bacterium
CTACCGATTACTCACTTCTAACTACTGACTACTAAAAGATGGAACCAAGCTTAGAAATTTACCTTGCCCTTTCCGGCATTTTGTTTACGATTGGTGCAGTCGGCGTTATCTTCAAGCGCAACGCGCTCGGGATGTTTATGTGCATCGAGCTGATGCTCAACGCCGTCAATTTGACCTTCGTTGCCTTTTCCCGTTACTACGCCGATGTGACGGGACAGCTATTCGTTTTCATGGTAATGAGCGTCGCCGCCGCTGAAGCCGCAGTCGGCTTGGGCATTATAATCGCCTTTTTCCGCAACCGGCTGTCGATAGACGTCGACGACGCAAGTATTTTGAAAAACTAGCTCTGAGTTCACGCTTCAGCGTGTTCTTGTCAGAACCGCCTGCGTTAGCGGGTGGGTTCCGAGAAGCCGGCACAACAGGTATTCTAAATTATAATGCTAAACGCCGATGTTTTAACATTTCAGGAATTTGTGACACACGAACCGCTGCCGCTATCGAAAATTCAATCCGCTGTGCTTGAATTTTTGCAGGGCCGGGACGATGCCGTCCTATTCGGCGCCCAGGCCGTCAATGCCTACGTAAGCGAACCGCGCATGACGCAGGATGTCGATATTCTGTCTACGCGGGCGAGAGATTTGGCCGAAAATCTGCGCGAGCATTTAAGTGAGACGTTTCATATTGCGATCCGAGTGAGAGAGGTCGGAGAAGGCAAAGGCTTTCGCATTTATCAAACTCGGAAAGAAGGCAACCGGCATTTAGTCGATTTACGAGCGGTTGAAGAATTGCCGAATACGGAAACGATTGAGAATGTGCTGGTGTTATCACCAGCCGAACTGATTGCGAGCAAAGTTATTTCGTATCACTCGCGCAAGGGCAGGCCGAAAGCTGGAACAGATTGGCGGGATATAGTGGTATTGCTTCTGCGTTTTCCTGAACTGAAAGAAAGAGTTTCGGAAACTTTGCAGGCGAAGGATGTCAGTGGTGCGGTTTTGGAAACTTGGGCGGAGATTTCGAGACAGGATTTTCAGTTCGAAGATGAAGACGAAGATTTAGCTTTTTAGTACATTTTTAAAACAGTACGGTTTCATTACAGGGACATAATGCAGTTTTAACAGTTATGTGTAATTTTGAAGAATCAGAAAAAACAAACGTGGAAAAAATAAAAAAAGGTCAACAAGTTACGCTCGTAGGCAAAGGTGACGGAATGACCGCAGGTTTATATGTCGGTCTGCAAGAATGTAAATTCAATAAGTAAAATTATTATATGATTTTTAATGTAACAATCGAACGCGACGAAGACGGTGTTTGGATTGTCGAATGCCCTTCGATTCCGGGCTGCGTTAGCCAAGGCGCGACGAAAGACAAGGCAATCGCGAATATTAAGGATGCAATAAAAGTTTGTCTCGAGGTTCGGGCTGAAAAAGGACTGCCGTTGACGATTGAAACCCGTCAGGTCGAGGTGGCGGCGTAAAGGCGCAATTGCCGAATTTGAGCGGAAAAGAGGTCGTCAAAGTATTTGAAAGTCTCGGCTGGGAGTTCATTAGGCAAAGCGGAAGTCATATGGTCATGACAAAGGATGACGAAATTGCCTCGTTGTCGATTCCGAACCATAAAGAAGTCGCAAAGGGCACTTTTACGGAGTTTGATTAGAGCGGCAAATTTGACGGCTGACGAATTTATAAAAGCGATTTAAGAAAGTCTTTTGTAGAATGACTGAAAACAATCTTTTAAGTCTAATAATTTTTGCCCCGCTGCTCGGAGCCGTAGTCAATTGGCTGATTGGCGGGCGGCTGAAGAATGAGACGTTTAGCGGCATTGTTGCTTGCGGGTCAATTGCGCTATCAACCATTGTGGCGTTTATGGTTGCGTTCGGCATCGGGACACCGCATGTCGGAGCCTTGTTTTCGCCCGAAAACAAACCTGTACTCGATCATCTCTGGACATGGATCGAGGTTGGCGGTTTTCGCGCGGATTTCGCGCTCGGTATGGATCGATTGAGCGGAATATACGCGCTGTTTGTTACATTTGTCGGACTGCTGATTCATATTTTCGCGACCGCTTACATGCATGGCGACAAAGGCTTTTACCGATTTTTTGCGTATCTGAACTTATTCATGTTCTCGATGCTGACGCTCGTTTTGGCGGACAATTTTCTGCTGATGTTCGTTGGCTGGGAAGGCGTCGGGCTGTGCTCGTATCTGCTCATCGGTTTTTATCTAAAAAAAGACGAGGCCCGTGAAGCGGCGAAAAAGGCTTTCGTTATGAACCGCATCGGCGATTGGGGCGTGTTGATCGGGATTTTTCTCATCTTTGCGCTAACTGGTACGATCTCGTTTTACGACAAATCGGTTGACGGCGCCCAGGTGGCAAGCGCTCTAAATATATTCGCTCAGATGACGCAGGAGCCGTTTGCATGGGGAGCGATCTTCGCGGGCGGCATTACATCCGTCGCCGTACTTTTGTTTATCGGCGCGACGGGAAAATCGGCGCAAATTCCGCTGTTTACATGGCTGCCTGATGCGATGGCCGGGCCGACTCCGGTTTCGGCTTTGATCCACGCGGCGACGATGGTTACGGCCGGTGTTTATATGGTCGTCCGCTGCAACGCCATCTTTCAGAATGCCCCGACCGCGATGTTCATTGTTGCGATGATCGGTGCGGCGACGGCGATATTTGCCGCGACGATCGGCCTTGCCCAAAACGATATAAAAAAAGTTCTTGCGTATTCGACCGTTTCGCAGCTTGGTTATATGTTTCTCGCGTGCGGCGTCGGGGCTTTTATCGCAGCGATCTTTCATGTAATGACGCACGCTTTTTTCAAAGCCTTATTATTCCTCGGTTCCGGCTCGGTCATCCACGGAATGCATCACGAGCAGGATATGCGGCGGATGGGCAATCTGCGAAAATATATGCCGGTTACGTTTATCACGATGATGATGGGCTGGCTGGCGATCTGCGGCATCCCGATCTGGGCGGGATTTTTCTCGAAGGACGAGATCCTTTACAAAACATTCGCCGCCCCGAATCTGCCCGAGCCATGGAATTATATTTTGTGGACGGTCGGTTTGATCACTGCGGTTCTGACCGCAGTGTATATGACGCGGATGATGTGGATGACGTTTTTCGGAACCGAGCGTTTTCAAGTAGCGCTGCCCGAAGGTGATCAAGGCCCCGACGCTTTGTCAGAACCGCCTGCGTTAGCGGGTGGCTTAGCATTGGCATCGGAAAACGACCACAATGACGATGAAGAAGAACATCATCACGCACTGCCTCCCAATTTCAAACCGCATGAATCGCCCTGGACGATGACGGTCCCGCTGATCATTCTTGCGTTACTTTCAACCGTGGGAGGCCTTGTCGGCGTGCCATACGCATTGAGCGGCGGTGCGATTCCGAATGTCTTTGAAGAAACACTGGAGCCGGTAATTGCAAAGATCGGACATTCGGGCGAACCAGATGTTCATTCAAAAAATGAAAGAAGCGAGTTAAAACAACTCTATGCAGCCGCGGCCGCGCCAAAACTTGAAAGCACAGCTGCCGAACCGCACGACGCACATTCACCGGAAGAGCTTCGGAACGAAAGGCTTCTGGCCGGGTTGTCCGTGCTGCTTGCATTGAGCGGAATTGCGATCGGCTATGCTTTATTCGGTAAAACGCCGCTTCGCAAAATGCCAAGGATTCTCGAAGAGAAATGGCGGATCGACGAATTTTACAACGGTTATATTGTCGATCCAATCACAAACCTCTCGCGTGAAGGTCTTTGGAAAGGCTTCGATGTCGGCTTTATCGACGGCATCGTCAACGGGATCGGACATTTTACAGCTGAGCTGGGAAATCTGGCGAGACAGGTTCAGATCGGTTTCGTCCGCAGCTACGCAGCATTTATCATGCTCGGGGCCATCGTTGTGATTGGTTATTTTATTTTTTACGGGTTTAAGTTGATCGGATAGTTGTAACGACCCGTGTCCGTCTAACTTCAGTTTGACGATTCCGCTCAACAAACTAAAGTTTGTTTAACATTGAGAAAGAATGGATTTTATATCAGAAAACCTTTTAACGATCCTGATCCTTATTCCGGTTTTAGGCGCATTGACGACGCTTGGCTATCAAATATTTTTGAAGCAGGAGAGCCTCTTGAAATGGGTTGCTCTTGTGAGCACGTTGGTCACATTCGCGCTTTCGCTGATTTTGGCTATCGATAAGGGCACGGCCTCGTCAAGTGGATTTTTCTTTGAGGAAAATGTGCCCTGGATCAGGGCGATCAATACGAATTATCACGTCGGTATTGACGGCCTGAGTCTGTGGCTGGTGATTTTGACGACGTTCATAATGCCTATCGCCATTCTATCCAGTTGGAATGCGGTCGAGAAACGCCCGGCCGCTTTTTATATCTTTATATTGCTGCTGGAAAGCGCGTTGATCGGCGTTTTCGTGTCGTTAGACCTGCTCGTCTTTTACCTCTTTTTTGAAGCCTCGCTCGTTCCGATGTTTTTTCTGATCGGCATTTGGGGCGGCGAAAATCGGATTTATGCTGCGGTAAAGTTTTTTATATTTACGGCGGTGGGAAGCCTGCTGATGCTCGTCGCAATAATAGCTTTATATTACCTGCACGCGCAGGCAGCCGGTTTTGGGACGTTCGATTTCGTCACCATTTTGAATACCATCAGGAGCGGCAATTTGAGTTTCACCGGAGATATGTGGAACACGGGTGTGCTTCTCTTTTTCGCTTTCGCATTGGCATTTGCTATAAAAGTTCCAATCTTTCCGTTCCACACGTGGTTGCCGGACGCACATACTGAGGCGCCGACGGCAGGTTCTGTAATTCTGGCCGCCATCCTCCTGAAAATGGGAACATACGGCCTGATGCGGTTTAATTTCACGCTCTTTCCCGAAGCCAGCCGCGAATTCGCTCCTCTGTTTATTGTCCTGGCGGTCATCGGCATCATTTACGGCGCCCTGGTCGCGATGGTCCAGCCTGATATGAAGCGGCTCGTCGCATATTCATCAGTCGCGCATATGGGATTCGTGATTCTCGGGATGTTCTCGTTTACGGAGCTGGGAATGCAGGGCGCCGTATATCAAATGCTTACTCACGGCGTTTCCACCGGCGCATTGTTCCTGTTGGTGGGTTTTATTTACGAAAGGCGGCATACCCGGGCGATCAGCGATTTCGGCGGATTGTCGAACGTTATGCCGATTTACGCAACGATCTTTGTAATCACGACCATGGCCTCGATCGGTCTGCCCTTCCTGAACGGCTTTGTCGGCGAATTCCTGGTTATGATCGGAATGTGGCAGTCGCAAGCTTTGACTATTACCGAAGGCGTAAATTGGAACTATGTTGCGACAATGTTTGCCGGAACCGGCGTAATTTTCGCCGCTGTCTATATGCTCTGGCTGGTGCAGCGGGTTTTCTTCGGGAAAGTTACAAACGTGAAAAACAAAGTGTTGACGGATCTTAGCTGGCGCGAGATCGGATTGATGGCTCCGCTTGTCTTTTTGATGGTTTATATGGGTGTTTACCCGCGGCCTATTCTTGAAACGACAAAAGAGCCGGTTATTGCGATTCAGCAAAGAGTTATGGGGCAGGCGGGCGGGACGGTTGCAGAAGTAATTGAAAAAGATCAATAAGCTTGCAGCGGCGAGGTAATACATTGGCGGAGCGTGTCCGAACACAGAGCGGTAGCGACGTGGTTCTGAATGGCGAATAGTTCTGACAAGATTAAGAATCCGGTCACTACCGTTCCCGGTTCTGACAAGAGGCATTCAATTAAATGAACTCGATTTTCTTAGCAGATTTAATAAACCCAAACGCCGATATTACGATAGTGCTGCCCGAAATGATCGTAGCGCTGACGGGCATTATCGTGATGGTTTACGACAGCTTTTTTCCGAAGCAAAGGGCTGTCACCGGGATCGTCTCGCTTATCGGCCTTGCGGTTTCGGCTGTCATATTAGCACTCATGTGGACGGGCAGCGGCAATATCCCGAGCACGGCGTGGAGCGGAATGGTTGCGCACGATAATTTACGGCTCGGATTTTCGTTTGTTTTCCTGTTAATTTCGGCGATGACGATCCTGATCTCAACCGTTTGGGTCGAACGCGAGGACGTGCCCGTCGGCGAATACCACGCGCTTTTGCTGTTCGCCACGTTCGGGATGATGTTGATGGCTTCCGGGAACGATCTGGTCGTTATTTTCCTCGGGCTGGAAACCTCATCCATTGCTACATATGTCATGGCCGGATTGCGAAAGTCCGATCTGAAATCTAACGAATCTGCTATGAAGTATTTCATACTCGGCTCGTTCGCGTCGGCATTTTTGCTGTACGGAATGGCACTTATTTATGGAGCGACGGGCTCGACCAATCTTCCGGAAATTGCCGCGAGGATCGCCAACCCGAACTTCCCTGCTCTTTTGCTGATCGGCGCGGCGATGATGATAATCGGTTTCGGTTTTAAGGTTGCGACCGTCCCGTTTCACATCTGGACGCCCGACGTTTACGAAGGCGCTCCGAGCCCGATCACGGGTTTTATGGCCGCCGGACCGAAGGCTGCCGCGTTTGCATCGTTTCTTCGCGTTTTCGTGCTTGGCTTCCCGCTCGTAGCTGGTGCGCAGGCTTCGGGTTATCTGCATGAAACCTGGATCACGGCGTTAAGCGTTATGGCGATCCTGACTATGACTGTCGGAAATGTCGCGGCGATCATGCAAAATAACGTCAAGAGAATGCTCGCCTACTCTTCTATTGCCCACGCCGTCTACGCCCTCGTCGGATTTATCGGCGCCGGTGCGGCAACAACCATACAAGAACGGGACGAAGCCATAGCATCCGCCGCATTTTATATGGTGACTTATGCAATAACTAATCTCGGCGCGTTTGCTATAATCACGCTGCTAGGACAGAAAAACGACCGCCGGAGCGAGTTCGAGGATTACAACGGCATAGGCTTCAAATCACCCGTATTGGCCTTCTCGCTTTCATTGTTTATGCTAAGCCTTTTGGGCCTGCCTCTGACTGCCGGATTTATGGGCAAAGTGCTCGTTTTCCGGCCGGCCCTCGAAGCCGGGAACGCTTTGCTGACTTTTGTCGTCGTAGTTGCCGTAATAAATACGGCGATTTCCGCATATTACTACCTGCGGTTTGTCGTCGTTATGTTTTTCCGCGAAAGAACGACTGAGTGGATTGAGCCGAAGATGCCGACCGGCCTGGCGGCTGCCTTGCTAATATGTGTTTTGGGCGTGCTTTACTTCGGATTGTTCAGCAACGGCGTGATAGAAAAATTCTCACAGCAACCAGGAACGCTCGGCTCGTTGGAAAGATGAAGTAGAAACTCTAATTGCTCCGTGGTAAGCATTCCCGATTGAACACAAGTCTAGTAATAAACCGCTATATTTCACCGATTTAGCGGTGGCTTGAATTTAGCCGTTGGTTGAAACCCACGGCTAAACTCAACTTGTCGATAAACACGTTTGGATGAAAAGCCACCTATGGATATTGGGACCGGAATCAGGGAACAATTAGCTGCTGATTGGATTCCGCAAATCTATGCCGAGAAAATCCGAATGCAACGCACCCGTGCATGCCAGTTGGAAGTGCCGGAGCGTGAAAATAAGGCCGATATTTTACATACGCTTTTGGGAATCGAGCTAAAAGTTGGCAGCACGAGATTTAGCTGCCCTGATTTAGCTACCGCCAGATATTTGCAGGTATTTGCCCGGCTCGGCTGCCGGAATATCGCAATTCCTTACGACATTACAAAAATATCCGCGCTGGCC
>JACDAY010000030.1 GCA_013695195.1 Blastocatellia bacterium
GTACGCCGTCGTGAAACTCGGCATTTGGTGCAAGATGAAAGGTGTAAATCCGGCCGTCGGGCGAGACCTCCCAACTGGTCGCGAGATCGGGCACCGGATTCAGATCAAAATCCTGGGCCACCAGTCCGCTGAAGATCGAACCGCAGATGAGATGAACTCCGCCTTGGGTTGTAATAGCCGGATTAAGCCCGCCCGGATCGTCGGAGACGGCAACAACCACAACGCCTCCGTATTGCGGTTCCTGGGCGAGTGCGGATCCGAACAGCATCAGGGCAAGAAAAAGCGGGCGGGCTGCGAGACGTAAATATCGTGTCATAAGTTTGTATGCGGTTAAGGCCTTTCCAGGATTCGCGATTCCCGCCGGCCCGATATGAGACCCTGCCGAATTTATTGCATTATCTTTAACGAAGAAGTACTATTTTCTCACTCTATTTGAAAAATTTACAGTCCGCGAAAAAAACTGGCGGGTGATCGGCTGAATTGTTTTGGTTTGCGGAAGATTATTGTTTAGCCTGAGTCCGCAGAATTCCTAAGCTATGAGACAAAAACTAAATATTATCCGTACAAAATGCCTTTTGACTTCTCTCCTTGTTTTTTGCGCCATCTTTGCGGCTAATTGCTCTCAACAAAATCTGTCCAATGCCGAAGCGCTCAAACCCGGAAGGCCCGTTATAAAGGGAATTGTCAATGAGCAGGTACATTCCTACTCCGTCGATTTAGAAAGCGGGCAATATCTTGTCCTGGCCGTTGAGCAGCACGACGTTGATGTAATTACCGAAGCATATGCACCCGGCGGCGAATCGATCGGCGAATTCGACACACCGACCGGCGGACGGGGAATTGAGCAAATCAGAATCGTCGCAAATACCGCCGGTGAATATCGTTTCGATATTTACACACTCTCCGAAAGAGCGGAGCCGGGCCAATATACGGTTGAAGTGTCAGCCTTTCGCCCTGCGACCGAACGGGACCGGGAAATCACCGCTGCTGTAAAACTGCATCAGCAGGCAGACAAGCTTCGATCCGAATCTGGAACGCGCAGCGATTCCATCTCTGTTTATGAAAAAGCTCTACAGATATGGCGAGATCTTGGAGAACCGGCGGATGAAGCAAATACGCTGCGGGCCATGGGTTTCGCATACCAACGAATGGACGAAATCGATGCAGCGAGGGGGCATTTCGGGCAGGCGCTGAAAATTTGGGGACAGCTTGGCGACTCGCGATCCGCCGCTTTTACCCATGTGATCTTTGGCGTAATGAGTAAAAAACAAAATGATTACGAAACCGGTCTCAGAGAAGACCTCATCGCCCAGGCTCTATGGGAGCAGTCGGGCGATATGGGCGAAGCTACCCAGAACCTTGTCCGAATTGGAAACGACTATATCAAACTTCAAAGAAACGATGAGGCTATTGGGTATTTTGAACGGGCACTCGCTTTAAGCGAGCGCGTCGAAGGCAAATCCGTTAGGGCATATGTTTTGAGCGAATGCGGAAACGCGCAGGCGAGTCTCGGGAACTCAGCCGCGGCCGTGAAGTTTTATAGGCAATCGATTGATTTATGGAAAAGCCTCAAACAAGACAAAGGCGTCTCCGGCTTGGAAGAAAAAATATTCAAGCTGCAAACAAATTGATGCGAGCCTGAGAATACCGGATTTAAGAAATTAATTTCATTGAGCCCTGCCGTTGCGACACTTAAAAGTAAATCACGCTTAATCTGCAGAAGCGGTAGCTGCGTGATGCGCCGGTTGTCAACAACGCTGCCGATAATGGCATCTTCGCGTTGAATCAGCGATTGATTATCACTTGTAATATCAACTACCGCGGATGCCTCGCCGACCGATAGCTGAAAATCGAACCGGGCTTTCTGTCCGACGTTAAGCTCAATGTCTTTCCGCGAATCGGTTCTAAAGCCGGCCTGTGTGATTTGAATCGTATGCAAACCCGGCTTTAGACTGGTTATCGTGTAATAACCTTCTCCGTTGGCCGTTGTGTCTGTGCTTATGTTGGTTCCTTGATTTGTGATAACGACTCGAGCCCCGGCAACAACGGCGCCTTGCGGGTCCGCCTGGTGTCCCGTCTGCAAGGAAGAGGCCCCGCATATTAATCAAATGGCTTCCGAATTTGAATCAAAAGGCGTTAAGGTGGTTGGAATCAATATCGGCGAGGGCGAGGCCCGTATCAAAGAAGCTATTAAGGATTTCGGAATACAATATCCGGTCGTTCGCGATGCGGATACTTCGGTTTCGAGGACGTACAAGGTTGTCGGAACACCGACCATTGTATTTCTCGACAAAAAGGGCAACGTTCAATACTTTGGCAATGAGCTGCCGAAAGACTACGCAAACAGGCTGAATACGATCATTGGTTCGTAACGGACAAAACTGACCGTCTGGTATGAATAACTGGAACGGAAAACAATGTTTCACTTTCGCTATTTGCTGCTATTCTATGATGCGAAATTGGAAACTATTCTAAAATTAAGGGAGGGTAATGACAATGCGTTCAAAAATCGTTGTAGGAATCGTCGCCGGACTTATCGGTGGTGTGGTCTTTGGTATGATGATGCAGATGATGGCTGCGCCGGACGGAAAGCCGATGATGGCGATGGTGGCCCAAGTGGTGCGTTCCGAAAGCCTCGTCGTCGGCTGGCTCTATCATCTGTTTAATAGCGCGGTCATCGGCGGCATCTTCGGCTGGCTGTTGGGCAACCGTATCGGCGGGTACGGCACA
>JACDAY010000047.1 GCA_013695195.1 Blastocatellia bacterium
GCCGACGACGTATAAAAAATATAAAACGAAAACCGAAACAACGACCGTCGGCACCCAGCGCAGCCACCAAAAAGGCGAGCTTACTTCCGGCGGTTTTGATTTGAACCCGGAATTTTTCATTAGTAACAGAAATATTCTAGCAGCGTATTGACGCTGATGATGCTGATAATTTTCTTAACAAAACGCAAAACCCGAATCTAGCCCGGCGATCAGCTCATCCACATTATCTTTCGTGGAATTGAGCATCATCCCCGTGCGAATCACGTTGCCGTAAAGCCCGCCTTTGCCAATGAGAACACCATGCCTTTTTGTTTCTTCAAATACTTTCAGGACGGCTTTAGGCGCCGGCACTTTCGTTTCACGATCTTTTACAAGTTCGATGCCTTGCATCAAACCCATTCCGCGAACGTCGCCGATGACCGGATATTTGTCTTTTAGCCCGTCGAGTTTTTCTCGCAGATAATTTCCAACAACGCGGGCGTTCGTACGCAGATCTTCGTCTTCGATAATTTTAATAACCGCCAGAGCAGCGGCGGTCGAAACGGGATTTCCGCCGAATGTGGAGAATGTAAGGCCGGGAAATTTGTCGGCGACTTCGGCGGTCGCGATCGTCCAGCCGATTGGAACGCCGTTGGCCATTCCTTTCGCCGATGTAATAATGTCCGGCTTTACGTCCCAATGCTCAATTCCGAACCATTTATCGCCTGTGCGGCCCCAACCGGTCTGCACTTCGTCCGCAATGAACAGTCCCCCGTGCTTGCGGACGATCTCCTCGACACGTTCGAAATAACCTGCAGGCGGCACGATAAAACCGCCGACGCCGAGAATCGGCTCCGCCATAAACGCCGCGATCTCGCCGGTCGTCGTCGTTTCGATCACTTCGCGTACATCTTCCGCGCAAGCCGCACCGCAAGAGTCAGGTTTTAAATCGTACGGGCAACGATAGCAATATGGAGCGCGGGCGTGGACGATACCGGCGACCTGCGCAGGAAGCGGCCGCCAATTCGAATGGCCGACAGCCGAAAGTGCAGTCGCCGAGCGTCCCGAATAACTGTGCCGCAAAACAACGATCTCGTGTCGGCCCGTCGCAAGCTTCGCGGCCATTATCGCGGTGTCGTCGGCCTCGGTGCCGCTGCTTGAAAAGAAAGATTTTTTCAGTTCTCCGGGCGTGATCTCGGCAAGCTTTTCCGCGAGATCTGATTGATTCGGGTTAGCGTAAAGCGCGGATGTGTGCTGGATCTTATTCACCTGCTCGATGATCGCGGCATTTACCTTCGGATTCGCATGTCCGACGCTGACCGTCAGCACGCCGCCAAAGCAGTCGAGATACCGGTTGCCCTGATCGTCCCAGACGTATTCGCCCTCGCCTTTAACAAGCGCAAGCGGTTCCTGATAATAGGTGGCAACAGCCGGGAAAAGAAATTCCTTGTGTTTGCGAACGGCGTCAGAGACGCTTGATTTTTGCTCTTGTGCATTCATATTAACTCTCTTCTAAAACAACGAACCTTTGTCGTCTTTGCCCATCATCGCTTTGCGCATTTGCGGGATTTGCGGGCCGCCGAATGACAGATATTGGTCGTGAAATTGTTTCCAGCCGGAGCGGCCGCCGCGTGTTGCAGTCCAATCTTCACGAAGTTTTTTAATCATCAGCTTACCCATTGTGTAGTTGAGATAGGCCGGATCGAAGGTGCCTCGATTGGCTTGCTGCTCGGCATTTCCCTCGTCCTGCAGGCCCTGTTCGATAAACATTTTTTTCGATTGCTCGACGGTCATTCCTTTGGTATGCAAACCGATCGCAGAGATGAAACGAACATTTCTCAAAAGTGCTTCCTGCAGCTGGCCGAGATGGAGCTCCGGATCATTTGCTCCAAGGCCGGCTTCGTACATCATCTCTTCGGTGTAATGTGCCCAGCCTTCGGCGTTTGCGTATCCTACAAAGACTTGTCCGAACTTCGATTTTGAGCGGTTGGAATGGAGGAACTGCAGAAAATGGCCAGGATAGCCTTCGTGAACGGAGGTAAACAGCAAACTGCCTTTTCCGGGAACGTACGCGTCCTGTTTTTCTTTCGGCCATGAAGGATCGGGTGGCGAAACGTAATAAACCGACGGCAGTCCTTTTTCATACGGGCCGGGAATATTGATATATGCGAAATTCCATGCTTTGTACGGCGGCGCCTGAGCGACCTTGCATTCCTCAGTGCCGGGAACGGTAACAATGTCTTTTTCCTGTACAAATTTTCTCAGCTCGGCGAGCTGTTTCGTGGCGGCTTCGACCAGGTTTGCGCCTTCGGCCTTGCTCGCGTTCGCCTTATTATTGCACTCGATCAAGCTTATACCGGGAGCGTATTTATCGCATTCGACTTTGAATGCAGCGAGGTTTCTGTCCAAATCTTTTTTCGCGATCTCCTCGAGCTGCACGAGGTCGATATCGACGCCTTCGGTCTGCTTGAGCATCAGTTTGAACTTGTCGGCACCGAGAGCGAAGTTGTCGGTCGCCGCCGCTTCCTGTTGGCCGAGCCAGGAGTCGAAATTCTTGATAGCATTCGCTGCCCCGCTGTTTGCATCGGAAAACTCCTTCTGCAGCGCTGCGTCGGTTACCGGCCGGAAAACCGTGATCACGTCTTTTGCAAAAAAATCCGCGAGGCCGCCGATGGTTGTGCGGGCGATTTTGATATGGTTTCGCGCAAGCGGAAGCTTGAGATTACCTTTGATCTGTTCCAGAGCGGCCGGAACATTCCGCGCGTAGGCAGTGTAAGCCTTTATCCGCGTTTCGAGCGGAGCATACTCGCGCGATACGTAGACGTCAGGATCCAGAGCGTCCGAATAAAAATACGGATTTGTGTGAGGCTGGTCGACTGTCTCTCGCCAGAATAGATCCTTATCGATTTGCGAGATCAAATAATCGCGCTCGAACCGCTGCCGCTCATCAAGCTGGCCGTCCGTGAATGCTGACGCTATTTCCCGCTCGGTTTTGAGCCGGGCAATCTCTGTTGTCAACCCGCCGGGGCTCCAATCGGGAAGTTTGCCGTCGAATTCGTGTCGGCCCTGATATACCGCAAAATTAGGATTGGCCGTGAAATAGTCGGTGATGAACTGTTCGACATGTGCGTCCCATTTCGCACTCGATGCTCCGTTTGTATTAGCGGTTTGGTTTGTGTTCACGGGTTGTGTTTGGCATCCTATGCAAACGATCGCGATACCTATGATAAAAGCATGCAAATTATTCTTCATAAAAATCACAAGTTTGATTATATTTTGAGTTCACGCTTCAACGTGTCTTCCGCCTCGGCAAAACCAGACTAAAGTTTGAACTCAGAACCTTTAGTATAAATTTCCTTCTCTTTTTCTGCCGGTGTAATCGACATAGACAACTTTTAATTCCGTATAAAAATCGAGCGATGTCGAGCCTTGTTCGCGGGCGCCGATGCCGGTGGCTTTTATTCCGCCGAAGGGAATGTGAGCTTCGCCGCCGGTTGTGGGCGAGTTAATATGCGTCATCCCGGTTTCAATTTGCTGTACGAATCGGAAAATGTCGTTGGCGTCATTGGTAAAAACGGAGGAAGAAAGCCCGTAATCGCAATCGTTTGCGACTGTCATCGCTTCTTCAAAGTTCTTAACGCGCAGGACGGACAGCACCGGTCCGAATATCTCTTCGCGGGCGATCCGCATATCGGGCGAAACGTGGTCGAAAACGGTCGGTTCGATAAAGTAGCCGTTTCCCAGGCCGTCGCCTTCAGCCCTTTTGCCGCCGCAAAGAAGCGTCGCGCCATCTTCCCGGCCGATGTCGATGTATTTTAAGACCGTATTGAATTGTTTTTCGTCAACCGACGGGCCGATGTGCGTATTCGGATCGCTGCCGTCGCCGAGCGTAAAACTTTTTGCCCGGGCGACAATCTTTTCGACGAATTCATCCGCGATCTTATCAATCACGACCGCCCGCGATGTAGCTGTGCACCGCTGCCCTGTCGAGCCGAACGCTCCTTGGGCGGTTGATTCGACGGCAAGCTCCATATCCGCATCTTCCAGAACGACGACCGGATTTTTGCCTCCCATTTCGCATTGAACAGGAATGCCGCGCTTCGCCGCCTGCTGATATATCAAAAATCCGATTTCGGTCGAACCGGTGAATGAAACGGCGCGTACGGCCGGATGATTGACGATCTCCTCGCCGACTTCGCTGCCCTTGCCGAGCAGCAGATTGAGCACGCCAGGCGGAACGCCCGCTTCATGAAATATCTCGGTGAGGCGAACGGCCGTTGCCGGCGTCGATTCCGCGGCCTTGATAACGACCGTGTTTCCGGCGACAAGAGCCGGAGCGATCTTCCATGCCGGAATCGCGACCGGAAAATTCCAGGGCGTTATCAGCGCGACAACGCCGTGAGGCTCCTTTATTGTATATGCAAAATTTGCGGGCAGCTCAGACGGAATGGTTTCACCGTTCATGCGGCGTGATTCGCCGGCACAGAATTCGACGACGTTTATCGCACGGGCCACTTCGCCGCGTGATTCCGAGATTGTTTTGCCCTCTTCGCGCGTGAGAATTTGCGCCAATTCTTCCTTGTTGTCTTCCATCAAACGGGCTGCACGGGCAATAATTCTGCCTCGCGCAGGAGCTGGCATATCGCGCCAGTTTTTGAACGCACCGTACGCTGCCTCGACCGCCCGTCGTGCCTCTTCGCGAGTGCATAATTGAGCAGTCCCGATCACGTCGTTTATGTTTGCGGGATTTATATTAGGCGTCGTTTCGCCCGAAACCGAATCAAGCCATTTGCCGTCGATAAAGCTGCGATAGATCATCATATTAATTACAAAACGGGGTTTTAAAAGTATATTAGAACGGGTAGTTTTATAGTGCTAAACTTATACACGAGATTATGCCGAAAAGCAATAATAACCTGCGTCAACTGCTTGAAAATCAAGTGTTGGCAAACTCTGAAAAAACGTTCCTTTTTTCCGAAATCGACGGCCGCGAATGGACGTATTCGGAATTTGACAAAGCCGTCAACCGCACTGCGAATCTGCTTGTCGCCAACGATATAAAAAAAGGCGATGTCGTCAGCCTACTGCTGCCGAATTCCGCCGAGTATATCATTGCGTATTTTGCATGTTTTAAGATCGGAGCAATTGCCGGGCCAGTTAATTCACTGCTGAAGAGCGATGAAATGGAATGGATTGCTGGGAATTCCGAGGCGAAACTGATTTTGATCGGGTCACAGTTTCAACATGGGTCAGTACCGTCCGCGGTAGCTGGCGGTTTAACCAAGTATTCCGAGTTCCGAGTTCAAAGTTTCGAGTCTGAATCCCTGCCTAACTCGGCACTCATACCTTTAGCAGGTGGTTCTGACGCCTTGCTGAAGATCATTGTTTTCGACAGCGAAGCCGAGACGACGAAGGAACTTAGTGAAACGCTCGAAGAAGTCGATATTAACTCGGATGATGGTGCCATAATCATCTACACCTCTGGCACAACCGGCAAACCGAAAGGCTGCCTACTGACACACGGAAATCTTTTTGCAAATGCGCGGCAGATCACCGAATGGCTCGGATTCAATGAAAACGACCGACTGCTGACTATAATGCCTCTGTTTCATATGAATGCGGTTTCCGTAACGACGATGACTGCTTTGTACGCCGGTGCCTCGACCGTCGTCTCGCCGAAATTCTCGGCGTCGCGGTTCTGGGACATCGTCGCAAAATATGAGATTACGTCGTTCGGTTCGGTTGCGACGATGCTCTCGATGCTCTTAGCCAACAGCAATCAGTGTTCATCAATAAGCGGTCGGCCCGATGACACTTCACACGCGACTCACAACCCACGACTCACTACTCACTTGCGTTTCGCAATGTGCGGTTCGGCTCCCGTTCCGGCGGAGGTTTTAAGGAAATTCGAGGAGACGTTCAATTGCCTTGTTATAGAAGGCTACGGCCTCTCCGAATCAACCTGTCGTTCCACATTTAACCCACCGAACGAAACACGCCGTCCCGGTTCCTGCGGCCAGCCTATCGGGAACGAGATGAAGATTTTTGACGACAATGATGCCGAGCTGCCAGACGGCGAACTCGGCGAAATCGTCCTTCGCGGCGACAACATTTTCAAGAAATATTACAAAAATCCCGACGCGACCGCCAAAGCATTTACTAACGGTTGGTTTCACACAGGTGACATCGGTTATCGGGACACCGAAGGCTTCTTTTACATCGCGGACCGCAAATCGGACATGATAATCCGCGGCGGCGAAAATATATATCCGCGTGAGATCGACGACTTGCTCTATACGCATCCGGCAATCGAATCGGCGGCTGTGATCGGAGTGCCGAACGAGCTTTACGGCGAAGAAGTGGCGGCATTTGTTGTGTTAAAGAAGGGTTTTAGCTCGCCTCCTTCCGACCACTCCGTCCGCGAAACGCGTCCTCCCCTCCTAAGACGGGAGGGGAGTCAGGTGGATGCCGCTTCAGCAGACGGGTTAGTTGTCACGGAAGCGGAACTGATCGACTTCTGCCGCATGCATCTCGCCGATTTCAAATGTCCAAAGACTATCCGTTTTGTTCCTGATATTCCGAAAGGCCCGACCGGAAAGCTGCTCAAGCGGGAATTAACAAGATTATTTGCAATGCCCGAAGCCGAGCGGGCGTGAACGGCCCTTCCTGACTGTCATTAATATAATGCTTCCTAGACTCAAACTTTCAACAACCCATCCGCCCAAACTCGACTTAAAATATATTGCAGGTCTGGAAGGGCCGTTCACGCCCGCTCTTTAATTCTCTCGGTTAAGTACATTTTGTTCAAATCTCTAGTCCTGTTGTAAACTTGGGGTTTTCTTATGATCAAACGAAAACTAGGAATTGCAATTGTAGGGCTTGGCGGCGCGGTCGGCACGACGATGGTCGCCGGGATCGAATTGTTGAAAAAAGGTTTGATCGGTACGGAAGGCTTGCCTCTTGCCGGCTTCAATATTGGCAATCTCGCCGATTATTCTGACATTACATTCGGCGGCTGGGATTTATTCAGCGACCACCTGGCGAAGGCAGCCGAAGGGCATGACGTTCTGACTCACAAGCAGTTTATAGCTGTCGAAGAGTACCTTAGAAAAATCAAACCCTGGCCGTCGATTGGGAATAAACAATTTTTAGCTAATGTGTACGGCCCCAATCAATTTTCATACGAATCGCACCGTAAAACGATCGACAAGATCAGAAACGACTTGCAGGAATTTAAGAAATCGTGTGATCAGGTCGTGGTAATAAACCTTGCTTCGACCGAAAAATTGGCCGTAGAAGGCAACGAAATATTCAATTCGTTTGCTGGTTTCGAAACGGCACTCGACGAAAATTCTCTTGATATTGCACCGGCGGTACTGTACGCGTATTCCGCGATTGCGGAAGGCATTCCGTATGGTAATTTTACGCCGTCGGTTGCGGCGGAAATCCCCGCACTTGTACAATTTGCCGAACAGCAAAGCGTCCCGATTGCAGGCAAGGACGGCAAAACCGGCCAGACGTTTATCAAAACCGTTCTCGCTCCCGCCTTGAAAACGCGGGCCCTGAAAGTTGACGGCTGGTATTCGACAAACATCCTCGGCAATCGCGACGGCCTGGCTTTGAGCGACGAGGATTCGCTAGCGTCTAAAGTGAAAACGAAAAGTTCTGTTCTGGACGATATTTTGGGCTACGAAGTCGAAGATCATATCATCGATATCCGCTATTATCGCCCGCGCAAGGACAACAAAGAAGCGTGGGACAACATCGATATTACGGGCTTTCTCGGCCAGCCGATGCAGATAAAAGTCAATTTCCTGTGCCGCGATTCCGTGCTCGCGGCGCCGCTCGCGATAGAAATAGCACGTTTGCTCGATTTAGCGAAACAAAGAGGCGAAAAGGGAGTACAGGAACAGCTTTCGGTTTTTTTCAAGATGCCAATGACGAAAAAGGGGAAACCGGTTCACGCGTTTCACGAGCAGCAGAAAATGCTTCTGAATTGGTTGAAGGAATAGATCA